>JAQTRI010000227.1 GCA_028711905.1 Candidatus Wallbacteria bacterium
ATGTCTGGCGGATGCGACAGTTTTACCTGGCGTACTGTAACGACTCGATTCTGGGACAGCCTGTCCCAGAAATGGAACCAGCGAAAAAATCCAAAATCAGGGGTGTTCCATTACCATTGCTCGAATTGATCGCCTCAGTTCCCTGGGGGCAGAATCTGCTTATACTCAAGAAAATCCCCGACCCTTCAGCCAGATTGTTTTATCTCCGCGCCACTGCGCAATTCGGCTGGTCACGCAATGTTCTTTTGAATCAGATCAAGTCAGGCGCATATGAGCGGGCTGTCACTGAAAAGAAAACACATAATTTTCCACAGGTATTGTCCGATGCTCTGGCTGAACAGGCTGACGAAATGATGAAAAGCTCTTACAACCTCGAATTCCTCGGGATCAGCAGGGAAGTGAAAGAACGGGAACTGGAAGAAGCACTGATTTCGAGGCTGCAGGAATTTCTGCTTGAGCTCGGTTACGGCTTCTGCTTTGTCGGCCGCCAGTACCGGTTGACGCTCGGCGATAAGGAGTATTTCATTGACCTCCTGTTTTATCACCGCTTCCTCAAAGCCTTAGTGGCCTTTGAACTCCAAATCGCGCCTTTCGAACCTGAGCATGCCGGGAAAATGGATTTCTACCTGAATCTGCTAAACGATAAAGTGCGCGGCCCGGACGATCAGCTCTCCATCGGGATCATTCTGTGCTCTGAAAAGGACGAGGTCGAGGTTGAGTATGCCCTGCGCACGAAAGTTAACCCAATCGGTGTGGCTGAGTATTGCCTTCAGGCTAAACTGCCATCCGAGCTGAAGGGTAAGCTCCCGAGTGCTGCCCAACTGACAACTGTTCTGCGGTCAGTACTTCCAAAAAGGACTAAACCATGAAACTCACAGACAACGAAAAGCAGGTTTAAACCGTACCGTGTTCCCACAATTGATCAAACGCCTTAAAAGGCCAGGGAATAAAGGAAACATTGCGAAATGCTGTTTGTAATACTTGCATCACTTGTTTTGTTTCTTATTATTTCATTAGTGCACCCACGCTTAAGAAAAAACAACATAATTAAGGGACTCGCTTCACATCTTTTGACAAGTTATTGGCTGATGCTGAGATTTTGGGATTCTACCGTACTGAGGATAGTTTTCATGATTTTTTTTATACTTGGTTCAGCAGTTTTTCTTGCTGCATACTGACAATCTAAAAGAAAAGGCTTTTAGGGCCATTTCGGCCGAGAATATCGGGTCCTTGAAGAAGATCGGGGATGTGATCATCGAGGACAGAAACCAGATCGTTAACACATGGGGACCTTGCCGGTGAAAAAATTCCGGATTGAATCATCCAGAATGGGTGGATACGATTATTCCCTGGCAGGGGTATATTTCATTACCATATGCACAAAGAACAGAATGAATCATTTTGGTGAAATTGTTGCGGTTGACCTGAATGAATCCCCGTGTAGAGACGCAATGCATTGCGTCTCTACGGGTACGGAACCGGATGCGAATACCAATCCGGGGTGGGTGATGCGGTTATCGGAAATCGGACATGCTGTTGACCAGGGGGGGCTCCGGGGACGGGGGCTCCGGGGACGGTGCTTGACTTTTTGACTTTAGCGGTTGCTGAATACCAAAGAATAATAAACTGAAATATTGGTGAGGGCGCGTGAAATGAAAAAAAACCGACTGGCAAATTCACTGATAAGCCAATAATGCCTGCCGGAGCTGCCTTGTTTGACCGTGTCGTTTCCATTCTGGAGCAGGCCCGGACGAATGTCGTGCGCTCGGTCAACAGCCAGATGGTGATTGCCTTGGAAACGGCAAGCAGTTTTCCCAATCATCTCGGAAGACAATTTTCCCAATCCCGGACACAAAATGATCATGCCTCCTTTCTGTCTATTCTGTAGGATTCCCCGTCAAGCGTGAAAACCTTGGCGTGGTGCAGTAACTGGTCCAAAAGTCCGACAGGAATTCAACCAATCAAACCCAGCTAAGAAAACTTCACCTTCTTCCGCAAATCGTTCATATGGCTCTGCTGGAGCAGTTTTTCATGATGCAGGCGGCCCACTATTATTGCCGGTGAAATCCCCAATCCCTTGGCAAACTGTTTGACATGAATCTTGGTGTTGTACTTCCCGGAATTGATAAAGGCCTGCCATTTGGCCTTGGGAATCAGGAAATTGGCTGCGAATTCATCGGCCTGGACTTCCTTTTGGTCTTTTTCCTTATCCTTGTATTCAATGAAAACATCGCGCTTGCCGTGCATCAGGATGTGCGCAGCCTCATGAAAGAATGTGAACCAGAAAATGTCCTCGTACTTCCCGGGCAGGCTCATCTGCAGGATCGCCTTGTGCGGCGTCAGCCAGCGCGTCACTCCGTTGATCGGCAGCTTAGGAAGCCCCGGAACAAAAACGACAGCCACGCCCGACTCCGCGCATAGATCCACCAGCCTGCTCTCAAAATAATCCGGAGAGTGTTCGGTCAGTTTCCGGATTTCGGCCAGCGCCTGCTCAAAGCTGGATTTGCTGAACTCGCGGCAGGAGACTTCTATGGACTCAATCACGCCCTGCCTGAGCCAGGCTGACCGGGAGTAGATTGATGTATCGAACTTAGCGGACATTCTGTAAATCGCATCGGGCTTTTGCCATAAACCGGCCCACTGGGCTGGAGTGCTGACAGCAAAGAAACCCAGCAATTCAGAGAGCTGATCGACTTTATCGGGGCATTTTTTGATCCATTTGAGACTGATCATTTCCCTGATCGGGAAGTTGTCGAGCCAGGCAAGGGATTTCGTCAATTCCTGTCTTTCCTTTAACCAGGCAGCGCTCTGATCATACATCTTCTGCCGCTGGTTCCAGAATGCCGCAGGCAACCCCAACACCCTCTCGAATTGAATCGCCGTCTCCGGGGAAATGCTCGTCTTGCCCTTGATGATCTCATTAATGAACTTCTTGGGCCTTCCGGTTCTTTCCGCAACTTCAGCCTGTGTCAGGCCCTTTTCTTCAAGAATATCCTGAAGTGTTGCGCCGGGATGGGAAACTGTGTCCGGAAGATACTCATTTACGATTTTTTTTATCATGGTAATCTCCAATATAGATAATCCTGATGGCATGCACTTTTTGAAAATCGATTCTTCCGTTCTCATCAACCGGCATCGGGTCTGCCAGCGGTTCAAACACAAGGCGCATCGGCTCTTCCAGGTGCATCCCCCACTGACCTGAGCGATTTGCAGACAACAGATGCGGCTTGCCGGGCAGTTTCGTCAGGGTCTCGAAGTGGTCGCATGCTGCAATATCATCTAGGCGGGTCTTCAATTTGCCCTGGGGCTTGCGGCATTTCCTTTTGACATCGTTGTTCCCGTACACTATGTCCATCGACTGAAACCTTAATATTATTAACCTTTTGGGTTAATACATTTTACACTACATCCTGTGGATGTCAATAACAAAATCAGAAATCGGTGATTACTCCATCCGCTACGCATAATTCAATCCATCACCCAAGCCACACGCCGGTCTCATTTTGAGACTCGATGACGCGGCAAGGCTGAGATAAACCGCTCAACAGCGGGATTTGGTGTTTGGCATGGGGATTGTTATAATGTGTTTGCTCCAATACAAGGAATAAGGATCAAATGGATACTTGATAAGTTATGTTGAAAAGGACTTATGGATAAAATCAAAAAACTGACAATCGATGTCCTCGGGACTACCGTTACTGTCCTTTCTCAAAGGGACGAAGATTACATTTCGCTCACAGACATGCTTAAGGCCAAGGATGGTGATTTTTTTATCTCCGACTGGTTGCGCAACCGCAATACCGTCGAATTTCTCGGCATCTGGGAACAAGTGCACAACCCTGAATTCAATTATGGCGAATTCGCCATAATTAGAAGCCAGGCCGGATTGCACAGCTATAAAATCAGTGTCAAGGAACCCTGACTTGGAAGACAATATGCGCGAGCATGCTACTGTCGAGCAGTTACTGGTTCTGGCCAACATCGAGGGCATGAATGCCGAGCTGATACACATGGGATTGTCCCAGAGCGAGCGCCTGATGCGGCTTAACGAAATTGCCATTCGTCAGATGCGGGTGCTGACATCTGCGCCGGCTTTGAGGCAGCTGAAAGGGGACTGAAAAAAGATAAACGGGGTCAGGCCTGCACAATACACATGATGTCAGAAAAGGCTTAATTGAAGCGGGTTTCGGGAATATCGGGCGAAAATTGTGGAGAAATTGTGGAGAAAATGTCAATTGACAAACTGCGACCCTGTACTTTCAAGGAAAAATCAGCGCTCGGGCTTAGGATCAAATCTGATCTGAAGGCTCAAGGCGCTGACTTCGTGCATTTTGTCGATATCTCGCCACTGCCGCACGAACAGAGACGAAATTTACAAAGCGCAATCCTGATCGGACTCGTTTTATCCAGAGAGTTTCTCAGGAAAGTGGTGAATACCCCCGAATATGTGAAGAACCTGATTCACACCGGAGGTTTTGCCGGGGACGAATACCTGAACAAAGAGCATGCTGCGGACGCGCTGGGCGATCAGCTGGCCGATCAGCTCACAGCACTCGGGTATGCCGCCTGTTCCCAGTCTGAGGCGAGAAACGAAGCCGAAGGCAGATATGACCAATCCGCAAAAAGCTCGCTGCTGCCTCATAAAACCATCGCAGGCTTAGCCGGCCTGGGTTGGATCGGCAGGAATAATCTGCTGGTGACTGAGAGCTTCGGCTGCGCTTTTTGCCTGTGTTCGGTCCTGACCGATGCCCCGCTGGAAACCGTTTCTCACGCACCGCAGGCATCACAATGCGGTAACTGCCGGATCTGCCTGGAGATCTGCCCTGTGCACGCGATCAAGGGTAAACCCTGGAGCGCCGACACTTCCAGGGATGAACTGGTGGATGTGCATAAATGCACGACCTGCCTGGAATGCATGGTATTCTGCCGCTTTACTCAAAAATACATGGAATAAAAGTGCAAATGTGCAGATACGGTACGCTGACGAAAGGCTCTGAGTGAAGACACAGTCAATAGATTTTTATTATTTTTCCGGCACAGGAAATACGCTCCTGGCAGTTGAAACCTTTTCTGAAGTCATATCGAAAAAGGGATTTTCCGTCCGTATTCTGCGTCTTGAGAAAAGCGACCCGCGGCAGATCAATCAAGACCATATCATTGGCATTGCTTTTCCGGTTGCAATGTCAACTTATCCGTTCGTCTGGGATTTTGTTCACGCCTTGCCGAAAGTATCCAGCACCAGAATTTTTATCCTGGCCACCATGGCAGGCGGATCTATTGGTCTGATTGGTAGAATGAAAAATGTTTTATCCGGAAAAGGGTATGTGCCTCTGGGTGCACATCAGGTAAAAATGCCGCTGAATGTTTTTTATGTTTTCAGCGAAGAAAAAAGCAAAGCCATAAGGGAGAAGGGTCTCGATTCTGTCCGCATTTATGCCGGCAGGATTGCCGAAGGAAGAGCGAAGTGGCCGGTGATCCCGTTTTTATCAGACGCCGCGTATTTTATCTACCGGATCGTAATCGGCACATGGAAAGTAACATGGCATCAGAAGGTATTCCGCCACCGGTTGAACAGTTCTCTCTGCTCAAAGTGTGGATTCTGCGCCATGATCTGCCCGACGCAGAACATTCATTTAGAGCCTTTTCCTGTCTTCGGGCTAGACTGCCAGTATTGCATGCGCTGCCTCTCTTATTGTCCGAAAGGAGCGATACGCTCCAGATTCTTGTTCAAAAACCGTGCCTATAAGGCAACACCTTGCCCTTATGGGCCAATCCAGGAAGCACTGAACGGAGGTCATTCTGTGAACAAGCCTGCGGGGTGAACGGGGGGGTGAACGGGGGTGAACGGGGACGGTGCTTGACTTTTTGACTTTAGCTGAAAACCCCACGGATCGATAAAGGAGAATCAACGGAGAACCCCGGGGTAAGGCCTTGAAACTTGAAAAAAACAGATTTTGACCGAAAGTATCCCCAGATTGAATATTTTGTATACTGGCAGGCGAGGGATTTGAATGTATCTGAAGACAGTGAAGAAAGTTTACCGCAAAATATCCGGGCCTGTGAAGTTCACGATAGTAAGTGAAGCCCTTGTCCTGTTCGCTTTTGAAATCATAAACCCGTATTTATCCATTTATTTCAAAGAAATACTGGGCGGATCAGAAGCGGAATTCGGGGTCTATAATTCGTTGTTTTATTTTCTGATGTTTCTCGGTTCTTTGGCTATCCTTCGTTTTCCTCATGTTCCCTCTAAAATATATCTGAATTTTTACTA
>JAQTRI010000228.1 GCA_028711905.1 Candidatus Wallbacteria bacterium
AAAGCCTTTTGCCAGAGTCAATGGCAGTGGAAAGCATGTCAACTGGTCATTGTCTGCTGACGGTGAGAATCTGCTGGAACCCGGAGACGACCCGGGAAAAAATCTGCAGTTCCTGACTTTTTTAGTAGCCTGCGTGCGCGCGGCATATCTTTACGCCCCTGTACTGAGAGCCAGCGTAGCTTATGCCGCCAATGATCACCGCCTTGGCGGGCACGAGGCTCCTCCGGCTATCTTCTCGGTTTTCCTCGGCCGGCAGCTGACTTATGTACTGCAGATGATCGAAGATGGGCAGGTGCAGCCAAAGAAGATTGATGAAACAATCAACCTGGGAATTTCATCCATTCCGAAAATTCCCCGCGACAATACTGACCGGAACCGCACTTCGCCATTCGCTTTTACCGGCAATAAGTTCGAGTTTCGAGCTGTCGGTTCTTCGCAGTCAGTCGCCATCCCTGTGACGGTATTGAATACAAGTGTGTCGGAATCGATTGACTTTCTCTGCCGGAAGATCAGGGACAAGACCGGTGAGGGGTTTGCCTTGTTCGAGGCTGTGATCGCAGTTCTCAAGGAAGTGATTCCTACTGTCAGGCCGATTCTGTTCGAGGGGGATAATTATTCGGATGAGTGGCAGAAAGAAGCCCAGAAGCGTGGTTTGCTCAATCTTCGCACCGCTCCTGAGGCCCTGAAGGCATATGCACTACCTGAGTGCCGCAAGATGCTCATTGAGTCAGGTGTTTTTTCTGAATCTGAACTCAGCGCGCGTTACCAGGTGGAGATGGAGAAGTATTGCAAGACCCTGCAGATTGAAGGACAGATGGCACTGGAAGTTGCACGCACAAGTATTCTGCCGGTTGCAGTGCGTCACCTCGGCAGGCTGGGAAAAACCATCTCTTCACTTGGCGGGAAGGATAAAGCCGGATTACTTGCCGGAACAGCTGAAAAGCTCTTATCTATGATCAATGAGCTGATCACTTGCATTGATTCTCTTGAGATCGCACTCGGAGAAACTGCCGGACTGTCCTTAGAAGAGGCCGCAGACAGCAATCGAGTGAAAGTGTTGCCTGAGATGAACCGGCTGCGTAAAGCGGCCGATGCTCTGGAAACAGTTGTGGATGATGATCTCTGGTCTTTGCCGAAGTATTATGAACTGCTGTTTTACGATTAACGAGTGACCCTGATCACCAGGGGACTTTCCAGAGGGTGATAGAAACTGCACAGCGGCCTGTAGAATATGCTCAGGCCGTTTTTCCTTTGCGCATTGGCTTTAATGACGAATGAAAGCGTGTTTTCTTTCTTGAGGGAGACATCGGGAAGCATGAGTTCAAATTGCATTGCTTCGCCGATAGTGTGCACAGGCCTGAAAACTGTTTCAGTCACAGGGGTGTTGTTTAAAAGGATAGAGACATCCGAGCAGTTTTCGTCTCCCTGAGGCCAGTCAAGCGGATGAGATGCGAAACGACCATGGAGCAGCATCCCGGTCACTGTCTCCGGATTTTTGATGCAGAAACTGTATTCCAGTACCCCGCAGTTCCGGCACTTGATGATCGACAGCCCGGTCCGGCACCGGTCAGACCCCTGCCAGTGATAAGCCTCAATGTCAAATTCGGCTTTGCTGAAACTGTCCGGATGAATGATCAGAAATTCACCGCCACCCTGCCGCCAGAATGGAATCTCCAGTGAGCCTGGAAGGTTTATCATCTTCCCGGTGATCGAGCGCAGCACATCACGATAAGCTGTCGCATCATGGAACGCTTCAGGCAGAAATGTGATGTTATCTGAGAAAAAATCGTCAAAATCGCGGGTCAGGATGTGACCCCTTGAGAGCGCTATCTTCTCGGCTGCGTGCCCGGGATGAGGCTGGAACACCTGAAAATCATATCCCCCCGAAGGAGAAAGAGCGTTGACAGAGCAGCGCAACTCATTCAAAGTTTCGCAGGTTTCACCCGGGCATCCTGCCATGAAGAGCAGGGCCGCAGGGAGATCCAAGTCTCTGCACCAGGACAGAACCTGCCGCAGTCTGCCCGGATCATGCTGTTTCCCCAGCAATTTCAGGATCTGCGGATTGGAATGCTCAATTCCGATGGTTACCTTGTGCAATCCCGCTCTGACTAATAGTTCAAGCAGTTCCAGATTCGCGCTCTCTAAGCGCAGATTAACGCGGAACCTGTATTTTTTTCCGATTAACAGACCTTCGGCAAAGGCGGACACGAATTCAGGGCAGAAGAGGAAGTCATCATCTTCGATGGCGAAGCAGTCGACTCCGAAATCTGAGGCAATGTAATCCATTTCAGCGAGTGCCTGCTCTGGAGTACGGAAACGCGGTCTGCCGAAATGTACAGGTGTGGCGCAGAAGGTGCAACTGCCGCTGCATCCGCGGGAGAACATCACAACTGCGGATTTGCAGCCAAAGGCGTGGTCGAATTCCAGACCGGCATCAGGCAGCAGTTCGCGACTGACAACAGGGAGTGAGGTGATATCTAAGGGTGCGACCAATGCAGGGGAGAAGCGCGGCCTTGCTCTTTTGATCGCGCCGGCTGGGGCAGGGAATCCTGCCAGAATATCAGAAAGGCCTTGTTCTCCCTCGCCGGTGACAATCCAGTCGACAGCTGAATTTTCTGAAAACAGGCGGGAGTGGTTCAAACCTGCGCAAGGTCCGCCAAAAATCACGATTTTTTCCGGATATTGAGATTTTACGAGTCCTGCCAGTTCCAGAGCCCTGGTCATCTGATAGGTCATGCCTGTGAAACCAATGTGCGAGACCTGGGCCGCCAGTTCCAGAAACTCACTGTCATTTCCTGTGTCGTAGAGAATGCGGACCGGAAGATCTTTTGCCACGAACGCGGCCAGCGCACCCAGCGATAACGAGATACGGGATTGCACCGGGGCTTTTCTTGACGGAGCTGGAATGACCAGTAGCAGCATTTCAGTTACCTTTCCCGGTGATTCCAGGTACCAGTCCGGAGAGGATCAGAAATTCAGCCAGTGCTTCACCAGCGAGCCTGTGACCCTCAGCATTGGGGTGGCTGGCGATATCACAGGTTTTGAGATCATCTTCAAGATACAGGATTTCATCAGTGTGGTTGCGGTAGGTATCCAGCAGGTCCAGATATGGGATGGACCTGTCTGAAGCGAAAGAGCGAACCCTGCGGTGTGTCTGGAAATGGGGTGTGCTTTCATAGGTGCTGAAGTCTGTGAAATACGGAAAATGAACGATTATCAGGGGTATTCCGTTTGACAGGGACAGGTTGTGCAGCCGTTCCAGAGCTTTGGTGTGACGGTCCTGGTCCGGGAAAAAGATTCGTGATTCCGGTCTTTTTCCCATGTTCACCATTAGATGCTCTAAGCGCAGAAATAGAAAACGCAGGGCGTAAGAATTATTGAGCAGCGGATCATTGAAGCGTCCGAAATCCAGAATAAGCGGGATATTTTCCGGCCTGCAGTAGATGAAAGTCAGATAGTCTTTTCCCTCGCGGTAGATCTCAGGTGTCGAGTTGTCATTGTTCACATAAGCCAGAACGATCAGATCAGGCTCCATGGAAACTCCGTATTTTTCAAGATATGCGGCTTCCTGTTCCGTGTTGAAGCCACCGACACCCGCATTGAGCGAGACGACTCGCAGGGATGGATTGTGTTCATTAAGCAGCTGTTCCACCACAAAGGTATAGCCGTATGGAGACTTGCAGCAGACAACAGGATCAGTCACAGAGTCGCCAAGAAACAGTATTCTGAAAGTTCCAGGTTCCTTTCTGACAGGTATGTGGCGTCCGTAAATGCCGCAGGCATTGTAATCCGGATGTGCCGGGTTGTGCATGTTTCCGATGTCATCTCCCTCGATGCGGTAGAAGCTGGTGCGGAAGCGGTAGAATTCTGAATCCTGAGGATAGCGGACCAGTTGCTCCTGCCGCATGACGATGCATGGGAAGAATGAGCGAATGATTATCTCGACCACCAGTATGGCATTGGCAAGGGACAATGCGGTTACAAGAGCGGGAAAGAGAAACCTGTGCAGGAATCCGGGAATGCGCTTCGAAAGCGGGTTAAGTTCTTTTTCAGGAAGTTTAGTCATGGCAGTTACATTGTAAAGTCGAGGCCGGGAAAGGGCAAGTTGCGCATGCCCGGGCAGAGGTATATAATGATAAAAAAAACATCCATTCCGGACCGGAGGTGATCTGTGAAAAAATTCACTGCATTGTTGCTGGTAATCGGCATTGTTTTTGCGCTTTCTGCTGCAGACGGCAAGGAAGTCCTGCTTAAAGCCTTCAATTATATGTCCGATCAGGGAATCAAGAAATACTCCTGCGAGTTCAAATTTTCCATGCCCAATCCATTTATCGAACGCCTCGTCAGCCACTGGGAAGCCCCTGGAACATCCAAATTTGAAGTTTTTTTCACAGCAACCTGCCCGGAAGAGCAGAAAGCATTGCTGAAAAATGCTTATCCTGAAGTGACCGACACTGCTCAGCAGGCGTTAGACAAGCTTCTCACAACCATGAAAATCGACAGTACCACTGATTCGGGCAAGGCTTATGCTGTAACCCTCCTTCCCCTTGACCCTGCCGGCCAGCTGCAGAAGCTGATCTATGTTCTGGATAAGGACTATAAAATCATTGGAACCAGCACAATTTCCGTCAATTCTTCGCAAAAGATGAAGTTCTTTTACACCAAGATCGATGGTTTCACAGTACCTGAGAAGATTGAGACCGTGACAAAGGTAACATACAAAAACCCTGTGGATGGCAAGGATATAGATAACGAAACTACCGGGACCACTGAGATGGTCAATTACCAGATCAACAAATAGGGAAGGATCTTGTTCCGCCCGTTAACCGGTCGATTCTATGCCAACTGATATGAAGACTAAGTTGTTCGATTCAGATGTAGAGGTCCGCAGGAAAGCCTTTTGCGGAATGATCGTTTCAGGGGATGTTCCTGAAGGCGAAAAAATCCTGCTGTTCAAGAAAATGGTGGATCTGGAAACCGATCCTGACTTGCGCCCCGCAGCCAGAAAGCAACTGGAGATTCTTGTTCGTTCTCAGAGTGCCGCACCCGCCGGTCATGCAGATGAAAACACATTGATCCCTTTGAAAAAGGGAAGGCCTGTATCTCCAAAAAATCCTCTGACATCAGGTACGACCCGGGAAAAACTCGAATATTTAAAAGCATACCTGACTGGCAGGAAACAGATTCAAGGCCAGGATCTTCTCAAGCATATTTCAGAGGAACAGGATGTGTTTGTTCTTGCCACTCTTGTCAGTTGCATCGGGCGTCTGGGGAGCCCTGAAAACTGTGGAGCTGTCGCTCCCCTTTTGCAGCACTGGAATCCACGCGTCAGGGCTAATGCTGTTGAAGTGCTGAAAACTCTTGGCAGCACAGACTGGTCCAGGGAAGTGGCACTGCTTCTGGACGATGAGGATTCTCGCGTACGCGCCAATGCTGCTGTTTATTTTCTCAGCATGGACCCTGACCTGACTGTGAAGATTCTGGCCGGCATGGTCAAATCCGGCAGGCGAACCCAGATTGAAAGCGCATATCATGTGCTGCGTGAAATGGAAGACGACCGGTTTCTCTCCCTTAAACTGCTGGCTGAGCGGGAGCTTCAACACATGGGATAGTTTCTTCAATGATGCATTGAAAACATGACCGGCCATAGGTACAATGCAGCAGAGAACCTATTCCGACCAAAGCAGGGGGGATTATGCTCGAAGCTGATACCAGGAACTTTATCACCCAGGAAGAATATTACAGACTCAGGGAAACCAAGCTCAAGGGGCCCAACGGCTGGCTGCTTTTTTTTGCGACACAGAGCGGATATCCCCGAGCCCAGCGCGTTGTTGACATGTACAATTCATTGTTGTATCGCACTGACAGCGGCAAGCAGGCTGTGCTGATCCATCAGAGAGATGATGGAACCCCGATTATCAAGACTCACGAAGATATGGAGACAAATCCCAGGCTTCCTACGCATGTGGCAGGTTCGAATATCTTTCTGTTCTCTGATCCGCACAGCAGGCAGTCAGGCATTGTGGTCAACGATGAGATCTATCGGACCATGCAACTGGTCTATACTCTTAAAGTGCATGGCGCCGGCAGGGTCAGCGTTGTAATGCCATACATGGCGTATTCCAGGGCAGAACGCACATCTTATCTCAAGCGCGAAGCGGCTCAGTCGGAACTGTTCGGCAAGCTTCTTCTGTCATCAGGTGTAGACAGTATCATCACATATCATCTGCATAATGATGCT
>JAQTRI010000229.1 GCA_028711905.1 Candidatus Wallbacteria bacterium
CTTTTTCTCCTCCAGGGTCAGCAGAGATTGGAAGGCATAGGTCGTGATCAGAGAGTTGCAGGTACTACCCGCCTGGTGCAGGGCTTGAGCTGCATAACCCGGATTGACGGCTGAAAACTCTTCCTCATACTTCAGATTCTCGCTGATCGCGGCCCGGCAGTAGTCCAAGCGTTTCTGCGCAGCTAAGGAATACAACCGGCTCCAGATCCTGTCACACAGACCACAGATCTTGTAGCGCACATAATCGGGCTCCGGCAGGTAATAGCCGTCTTTGTACACAGTCAGATATTCCCTGTACCATCCGATGGCATCGAGATAATACTTCTCCTGCTTGTCCACACTCAGTCCTGATACGCTCGTCAGATAGTCGCACAAGTTACCCCGGTCGTATCTGCTCTGGATCAGGATCTTTTCATCCGATACACATGCTGCTATTTCTGTGACTGTATCTATGCCGCGCAGCAGGCTTGTTTCAGTGCATGGCAATCTGTTGAGAAAAATTCCGACTAAGGATGTGTATGATGAGCGCTTGTACGGGTCAGTGATGTCAGTGTCAATGCTCTTGCGATACGAAGTCAGTGCGTTTTCGTAATCCCCCGGCATTTCATAGCAGTACCCAATCCAGCACCAGCAGCCGTTCTTGGCCGCATAAGCCGCATCCATGGAAATCACCTGCTTGTACAGCGTGATGGCCTGGGAATACTGGCCTGATTTCCGGGCATCTTCGGCTTTCTTGTATGTTTCAGCCGCTGTTGCGCGCGTGTCAGACAAAAACAGCTGATTCAGCTGCCCGTAAATGTCGAAGATGCGGTAAAAGACTGACAGCTTGCGGTTCAGCTCCTCCTTGTCCCCTGTTTCTTTGTACTCATACTGAGCCTTGTGGCGGTAAGTGACTGAGGCATTGCCCAGGTCATTGACCAGATCCTGGATCACACCCTCAAGACCGGTCAGTGAGATTTCAGTGGCTGAGGCCTCTGTCGCAATGGAACCGGCTGTGGTGAGATGCTGCTGGGAGATCCCCGGCTGCTGCTGCAGATCGTCTTTGACAAACTGCGCCAGGTTGCACAGCCCGCTTTTACGGTTGGTTGTAGCTGCCTCGTAAAAACGGACATAGGACAGAAATGGAGTATCGGCACCTTCGGAAACAGTTTCCGCAATCATGTGAGCCAGCTTCTCAGAAGCGCGCTGGTTTTCATCGAGTAAATCAGTATACGCTTGGCCACAAGCGTCCGACATTGACTCAACAGGGGTTTTATTTGAGAAATAGAGAAGATAAACCGAGATGTCGATCAGGGAACCGAGGTTTTCCAGCGAGGGAAGTACATCCTGAGGCTGCAGGGGAACCGGGGTGTCCGGGATCTGTGGCGTGGGTGGCTCAGGAATAACCGAAGATGACAGGCTGGATTGTCGCAACATATCAGGATGGGGGGGAACATTATCTGATTTTGCTGAAACCGCTGAAAATGAAATCAACGAAATAATCAAACCAAACCATAAACCTGTTTTCATAACACTCCCCCCTTTTTCGTATACAGACATATTATAACCGGTTTTTTAGAATTGTCTGTAGTAATTTTTATGACAAAGTGGCATAACTTATCTGTTATCGGTAATTCATGATCTCCTTTTTACTGGGGCTGGTGGAAAGGGCAAGCAATTTTTCCAATCATCCCGGATGACAACTTCCCAATCCTGGCACAAATGGCCCCGCTGCCAATGAATCCAATCATGCAAACTCTGGTTATTGAGTGGCCAGGGGATCGCGAAAATCGCGGATCAGGCGCACAGGCCTGCCGATTATGCGTAATCGCTTTTTGGCCTCACTGGACGGGATGTTTTCAGCATGAATGAGAACCGATTCGCAGGAAACTGCAACGCGTCCCTTGCCTGGAATCAACACGCGCAGCATTACAGGGCCATTGTCTATGGAAACTGCGTGAATCCCCTGGACCAGTCTGGAGTTTGGCTCACAGATCACGATGTCTCCAGGCAGAATCCCGGCTCCGGCCATTGAGTTTTCCGTGATCAGCAATCCGAAGAGGTTTGGATGCCTGCCGGCCAACTCCTCATCAGCTGCTATGTTTCTGACCGGCCGGGAACCAATAAGCTTGTTCCTGACTATGCAGTTGGAGTAAACCGGGATCATTGTTTCATGTGCCGGACTGTGAACAGTGGGGATAATGAAATCATCAGGGTTTACTGAAAAAAAGACGGCCAGTCGGCTCATGGCTTTGCCTCTGGGCAGCACCTTGCCGGAAAGCCAGCGTGAGACATTCTGCGGGCTGGTATGCAGTTTCTTAGCCAGCGCAGCCTGAGAAAGACCGCATTGTGCAAAAAGTCTTCTCAATTCTATGGAAAAAGCGGACAGATAATGGCTGACTGCCGGGGAATAATCCTGTGTTACAATTGATTTGTAATATTTCCTTGACATCACAATTAATTGTTATTATCCTTAATATTGAAAGTTGCCCGACGCTTGACATAAATCACAGGGAACAGAGCTGGCTTGCTCCATTCGGGCAGGCGACAGGAAACATCCGACTGTATGATAGCTCTGTTCCCTTAATTATTCAAATTGTGCGGAGGATCGGTCATGGAATCCAGGCAGAAAGTATTGCTGGTGGAGGATTCTGAGCAGCTGCTGGCCGCTATCGGCCGCTTTTTGAAAGACAAGGGCGGGTATGAGGTTGTCTGTGCGGATTGCGGTAAAACAGCAATTGACTGCCTGGCATCTCACCAGTTCGACATTATTGTATCTGATGTGTTTCTCGGCGATGTCGAGCCTGCGGAAATGCTGCGGCAATACATAACCTTTGGTGTAAGGAAGATCCTGTTCATGTCAGGCACTGCTGCAGAGGCCAGAAGCATTATCGGAAATGAGTACCCGTTGCTGTGCAAACCTTTTCTTCTGGATCAGCTTCTTGAGGTTATGAAAGTCTCAATTTGAGACTCAGGGTCTCATTTTGAGACTCTGACAAATCATTGGGCAGTGAAAGTGCAGAAATTGCGGCATGAATAGGGCTGGCGGGTCGCGTCTGTTTCTGGCATCAAAAATGCTAATTTTCCCCTGTTAAGGGGGGACCATGAAACTTTCTTCATTGCCGCATCAGGATCGACCAAGGGAAAAACTGCTTGCCGCAGGAACAGGCTGTTTAACGGACATGGAACTGATGGCTGTCATGCTCGGCACAGGGTCCAGAAAAAACGGGGTGCTGACTCTGGCTGGAAAAATTCTGTCATTGTGCGACAAAAAGGGTGGCAGGCTTTCGGTTCAGGACCTGAAAAAAGTGTCGGGTATGGGCACGGCCAAAACCGCGGCTCTGTTGGCCGGGCTGGAATTCGCTCGGCGCCGGATCAGGCCTGAAGGCACAAGAATCAAGAAGCCGCAGGACATTTACGCGCTGGCTGCGCATCTGGCGGATCGCAGGCAGGAGCATTTTCTGTGTTTTTCGCTCAACGGTGCGCACGAGGTCATTAACATGCGGGTGATTGCCATTGGGCTGGTGGATCGCGCCCAGGTGCATCCGCGCGAGGTGTTCGCTGATGCTATTGTTGATCGGGCTTCATTCATTGCAGTGGCGCACAATCATCCGGCCGGGGGTTTGAAGCCGAGCAGCGCTGATCTTGCTGTGACTGAGCAGCTGAAAAAAGCCGGAGATCTGCTCGGAATCAGGCTGCTGGATCATGTGATCTTCAATTCCAAGGGTTTTTTCAGTCTGATGGAAAAGGGGATGATGTGATGATTTACTATGACAATGTCGAAGATGAAACTGAAGCGATACTGGCCGACACTTCTATGATGAAAGCTTTGGAAAAAGCACTTGCGGAAAAGCCGGAATATTCGTTTGAGGATGTTTTCGGGGTTACTCTCTGATCAGCCGCACCAGAGCCCAGGATTGTGTGCACTTGGTTTTTTGAGAAATGCGGCAGAGTTTTCCGCGTTTGACGCAGAAGTGCGGAAGTTTCGCGTCTGTTTCGGCGGGCGAAAGAATCAGGATGTCTTCTGCGAGCACATGGAGTTCTGAAAAAGCATTGCTTGCGGCGCGCACAGCAATCAGCCGGAAATCGTGGTGCTCGCACATGTCTTTTTCCAGGGTCACGGATCTGCACTGCTCAGGATAGCTTTTGAGCGGCAATTCAGGGAGCGGCTGCTCCAGCACCGGAATTTCCACGGCTTCGACCGGGCGGAATCCGGCTAAGTGAGACAGGTCTTCATCCTGAGGCAGCAATTCGTTGATCGAGACTCCGAAATAGGCGGCAAGGCGTTCAATCTGATCCATTCTGGGCAGGACGGCCCCGGCGAGCCAGCGGGAGATGTTCTGCTGGCTGATGCCTGATTCAGCGGAAAGGCGATACTGGCTCAAGCCGCGCTCATTCATCAGAGACTTCAGTTGCTCGCGGAAGCGGCGCTCCAACGGGCCGTAACCGAAGTTTCCCGGCATCCTGACCGCCGACCGCTCATAGAGAAACTTGCGTAAACTGCGCGTTTTGGACATAATCATACCCTTTTGCGGGCATAATGAGCTTTAGCCTCTCAAAGAAAACACATTCTTAGTCTTATGCGATTTTGCATATGTTTCTTTGCTCGGCGAAAAGCTCATAACAACTATTTGCTACACAAATAACAATTGTGTATAATATAAAAAGGAACAGTGCCGCACTCAGAAGTGCGCTTCTGTTACCTTTCGCCGGGTTTAGTGTAGCACTGTTCCAAAAAAGATTCAAATTAAAAGGCATTTCAGAAGTGACGGAAAACTTCCTGCACAGTTCCGATTACAGCTCCAGTCCCGGCAGTGCCGGGATTCCTTCTTTACCAACGAAAGACAATGATATCCGTGTCAGCCAATTTGAATTTGGTGCCTGTGCTGGTCACCAAGCCGCTCAGGCAGTACTGCTCTGATGATTGCAGAGGTGGATGGCCATGCGGATATCGCGGGGTATTTGAGGGAGAAGATGGGGAAGAACGGATCAATGCAAAAAATATGAAAAAATGGAAAAATGTTTTAATTTTTCTGGTGTGGCTGATGTGTTTGTATTGGATGATGGGGGCCGAAATAATAGTCCCCGTAAATATGGAAATTGACAGCCCAACAACGATACATAACAGATTGTGTATTGCAGCATGGTGGTACACAATTAAAATTATTATAGTTGCAACTGGTGTAACTATAATAATAAATAAATTATTTAAAAGACTCAGCAACCACTGAGTCTTTTTTTATAGCTGAGCCTGATGTAGTTCTTTTGCGTAGTTTCAGCACATGGGAGGGGTGAATGACAAGCAGAGCAGAGAGCAAAACTCGCGAAAAGTACTGGGAAGGATGCAACCCATATGCCACTGTGGCAGCGAAGATTGGTTCTCAGGCTTCACCGGTTATGAGTTCCCTTGGCGGGGTATTATTCGGTAATACTGCACAGAGTATTGCTCCAGACATCTTGAATTCAATGAGTGCTGCTGCAGGTGTAGGTTCATTCAGTCGTGACATGATCCCCTGGAAGGATGTAGCCAACTGGACGCATAAGCTTGCGAAAAATCCTACAGACAAATGGATGGATGTAATCGATGGAGCTGTAAGAGGCCCTGGTCACAGGTGGCTCAATCATCACCCGGTCGATTTTTTGAAGGAGTATCTTTTTGGAGAAGTACCCGGTCTATCGGTTACCGATTACATGAGACATGCATTCTGCGACCTAATTACAACGAAGGGTATGCCACTGTTAACCCAAGATGTTCACCACTGGCTGGTGGAGATGGGAATAAATCACCAGTTCCTGTTGGAATGGGCGCATGTGAATCTGTTTGACATTACCATCGGGACAATCACCCTGCTTGACGGGTCCCGCACTTTGGTATTGGCGCTGACTTCGCAATTGCCTTGGAATGGTGTGGAAACCTTTGTTATGACTTTCGGAAAAGGAGCTCTGGAATTGGCAGGGGGAATCAGTACTCAGAATCCGATTCTTGTGGCAAGCGGAATCTGCAATGTCGGAGCTGGTACCGTCTCATATTACAAGCATATTCATATGCCTAACTATTCGCTCCCGGGGTCGCAGGGATTGATCAATGGATTTCTTGGGGGCATGGGTGCAGGTGCGGTTATCACAGCAATTAGGGTCGGCCTGGCATGGAATGAAACTACTGCAGCAGAGAAAGCATTGGTGGCCACAGAAACAATGGGAATTTCTGGTGTGCTCGGCATGCTCGCTAAAATCACTCC
>JAQTRI010000230.1 GCA_028711905.1 Candidatus Wallbacteria bacterium
CGTTTATGCACATGCCGGTAAAGCGCGATGTGTCAAAGGAATCACGATCCTTCATCACACGGTCGAGGAAATGATCTTCAGCATCTTTCCAGTGCCGTTCACTGTCTACCAGCACCCCGTCCATGTCAAAAATTACTGAATCAATCATTATCGAGTTTTTGCTCCAGACAGAAAAATCCGTATTCTGATCAGGAAAAAGTCGGTTGGGACCCGGTCTTATCTGTCGAAGTCGCGCCTGGGCTTAGGAGCGCGGGCTTCGTCGATCTTCAGGGAGCGACCGTTGAAATCCTTGTTGTTGAGCTCATTCCTGGCATTTTCAGCTTCGGTCGGGTCACTCATCTCCACAAAAGCGAAGCCTTTACCTTCAATGATTTTCACTTCCTTGACTGTGCCGAAACCGGCGAAGAGATTCTGCAACTGGTCGGAAGTAGTGGAATAAGGGATGTTTCCTACATAGAGCCTGCTGCTGTTCATTCGTGAACTGCTCGAAAGATTAAAAATATGCTATCATTTCTCAATATTCGGTCAAGTTCCCCCGTCCGGACCGGTAACCTCCGGGTTAAAGCCCGGGCTATCTCTGCCGATTAAGCCACAACTCCACTCTCAGTTTAGCCAAGCCGGATATGAAATGCAGCACAGTTCTGAAAATACGAACCCTGCTGTCCGTGTTTTCCTTCCAGGTTACAGGGATTTCCTGGATTTTACATCCAAAGCGTTCAGCCCTGACAAGCAGTTCAGAATCGAAGAACCAATGGTTGTCGTTAACTGTCGGCAGAAGCGATCGGGACCAGTCTGAGGACAGAGCTTTGCATCCGCACTGGGCATCCGTGAATCGCACGCGGAAAAGCAGTTTCAGAAGGAGGTTATAACAGCGTGATAAAAAACTCCGCAGAAGAGACCTTTGGGTTTTTGAATTCGGCAGCAGCCTGCTGCCGACAGCAATCCCTGCGCCGTGTTCAATGGCTGCCACAAGTGCGAGAAAAGATTCCGGATCAGTGGAAAGGTCAACATCCATGTACCCTACCAGTGTGGTTGCGGCATCTTCCCATGTGCGCCGCAAAGCGCCACCCCGACCGGGGGTAGCGGAATAGACATATGAAAAAAGTGGATGTTCACCGATCAGTTTTCTGACTGCTGCACCTGTACCGTCAGTGGAACCATTGTCTGCGATCACAACATGCCAGTCTAGATTCTCCCGGTGAGCTGAAATGAACGATGACAATACTGCAATGCAGGGACCGACCTTGAGCGCCTCATTGAAAACCGGGACTACCAGGGTAATGGAATTTTTCTGGTCTGGCAGGATTTCCTCCAGGTCGGATTTAAATCAATTTCAGGATCCGGCCGATATTAACAAGGAGTACGAAAGTATCAAACAGAGATTCTCTCGGGAGCAGGGGGCTGGAAGGGATCCAGCCCTTCTTGTTATGAAATGATTACCTCCGCAGGTCACAATTGTCTAAGGGTATCCTGCAGCGGGTCATCGGTCCTGAGGCGGTCGAGTTTAGAAACGGCTTCGGTCAGCAGAGGATCATCCTTGGGAAAATTAAGACGGGTCATGGCGTGGACAGCGCCTTCCAGCGCGTTGACCGAATGTTCCGCCACCATTACGCTCAAGTGTTCACGGACTTCTTTCTCGTTACCCTGAAACAGGAAAATCAAGGAATTGACTTTGACCCTGGTATCCGGATCAGCAATAAGAGGGCGGACAAATTCATCTGCAGAGGCATGATCCATATTCCCAAGAGATTCAACGGCATTAGCTCTGACTCTCGCGTCATCGTGAAGGAGAAACTGGGCGATCAGAAGCAGATCATCACTGTCTGCGATAGGGCCTAATGTATGGAGAGCTGTGGAAAGCACTGTTACATCACTCTCGTCCATAATCAATTGCTTGATGATGTTTTTGCTCGCTTCGATCCGGCCCTGAAACATGGCTTTAAGAATCTCAATCTTGGTTTCCGGATTCTCTCCCATGAAATCACCTGATTCACCGGATAGTCTGGTCCCACCTTCCAGAGATCTGTGTCTGTCGAGTTTGTCAACGATTTTTCGCACAATGGAGCGGATATCCGGATCCGGATCATTGAACGCTACATGTGAAAGAATAAATAACTTGTCCGGATGCTCAGAGCGGGAAAGGGTGAGCAGGGCTTTCCTGCGTATGGCTGGATCAGGATCTGTCAGGTGTTTCTGGTAGTCGGTAATACTCATCATACACCTCAAGTGCGAACTGGCGACTAAACATAGTGTATCAAAGTCTGATGCATTTTAACAGGCCTGGCCTGAATTTTTTTCACATTCGCCGGGAAGGGGCATTTCTGTTTGGCAGGGTAACGCTAACAGTGAATGGCAGTAGCTAATTCATCGGAATTGCAGTATCCTGAAATGGCTGTGGAAAATACTGAAGCGAAAACAATCCCTTTTGCCGAGCTCAAGCCGGGTATGATTCTGGCTCAACCTGTATTTCAAGGTAAGACAGTTCTGGTCAATGAAGGTTTTATTGTTACGGAAAAACTGATTGCCCGGTTTGATGGCGCCGGTGTTACCGAGGTTTCCATCCGCATCCAGGCCGGGAAAAAGGAAACCCAGGCTGCTCCGGCCATACCCCTTTCAGTGAAAAATCTCATCTCTGGTGATTATGTATGCTTTCAAAATGATCCGAGCACCCATATATACATGTTGGAAGAAGGCGAACTGGAGGTGATTATTGCTGACGGTTGCGACACGGTCTCCCCTGAAATCCTGGAGCAAAAGGGCCGTGTTGTGGCTAAGCTCTCAGGCAGGAAAGTTACTTTCGGGGAGATCGGGGCAATCCTGGGTACTGTTCGCACTGCTTCTATCCGAGCTGCCACGCCGAGCCGGGTGACCATGATTCCCACCTCCAGCAGGGCTTTGCTCGAAACAGTGAAAAACAACCCTAAACTGGGTCTTTCCATCGCAATTTCCCTGACAGGCAGGCTCAAGGAAACCAACGGACGCATTGCCGCGCTTGACAGATTGCTCAAGTCCGCTTTGGCTAAAGTGGAATACAGCTGCAGGGTATATCTTGCGCTCTGCGTAAAGCTGTCCGAAAAGCGCTCCCTGCCTGGAATCGGCAAATGGGTTTCAGAACTTCATGAAGACGCCAAACGATCCCCATACTATACCAAGGCTATCATGATGGCCAAGAAAAAAACTCCGGAACCATTTGTGGAAAAAAAACCTGAAGAACTGCTGGATCTCGGGATCGACCTCAGCAACATCAAGGACTTTGACACTGGGGAGATCATCTGTCGTGAAGGAGAAGAGGGCCGGGAAATGTACATCCTGGCCTCCGGGAGGTTGGGGGTTTTCGTGGGAGAACAGCGCGTTGCCACCATTTCCCGCAAAGGATCAGTGATCGGGGAGATCGCAGTGCTTCTCGGATACCGGACTGGAAGGTATGAAAAGCGCACTGCCACGATCAGGACGATAACAGCCTCGCAGCTCGTGGTTGTTCCCGGAGACAACCTGGAAGATTATCTGCAGAAAGACCCTGACATCATTGCACACATTGCCAAAGAACTGGCTGAGCGTCTTCCCCAGACCAACAGCGGGTATATGAATACGCGCAACGAGCTTGTCAGACAGCTGGAGAATCTGAACTGCTCGACTGAATTCACCCGTTTTGTAAAGGCCTTTGAAGCTGATGCCGACCGTATCAGGCAATTTCCTGAGGAGTATAAACTCAGCTCTCTGATGGCGAAGAAAATTTTCGAGGAGTATGCCGCTCTTCTAACGGATTTCCACAAGCTGGAAGGCTGACCGCCATGTCCCGCGGTACTCATATTAAAACCGTTTCTGCCGAAACACATCACAGATTATGCCGCAGGACAGGCGATGATTTCATTACTTCCATTCTATGGGAAGCGGCTTTTTCTCCTGCCGCTTCTTCCGGCTTTGGCTATGATTGTCATTTTCTCCGGCTGCGGGGGACGCAGTTTCGAGGAAACGGTCATGCCGCTCCTTCCCGGGGTGCCGACCATTCTTGAAGTCAAAAACATCACCAACACCACCGTTGATATTTCCTGGTACAAGACAGCCGGGGCGGAACGGTACAAGGTGTATAAAGATGCCAAGCTATACAAGGCTTTTGTTTACGGGACTTCTCTTCAAATTACCGGACTGACTGCCGGCGCAGAGTATGTCATGCAGGTTTCGAGTGAAAACCAGAAGGGCGAAAGCTCGCTTTCAGCACCTGTGCGTGTCAGAACCACAAGCGTTATTCTTCCTGCCGCTCCTGCCAACCTGCGGGCCGGCGGTATCAGCAGCATCGGATTCACACTATCCTGGGATGCTGTTTCCGGTGTCAGTGGATACAAGGTTTACAAAGACGGCGCATTGCTGGCAGATACAACCGCAACCTCGGTTCCAGTCACAGGTCTTTCCCCCACCACCAGCTATGCCATGTCGGTCTCAGGCGTTAACCAGCATGGTGAAGGCCCAAAATCTTTGCTTACCGTAACAACGACCGATATTCCTCCTGAACCGCCTCCTGTCCCTACAGGACTGGCAGCTTCGTCGGTTACCAGCAGCAGCTTCAACCTGAAATGGAGCAAGGTGGATGTCGCGAAATCATACAAGGTTTTTCTTAACGGCAACCAGCATGTATCCGGATATCTGTTCACAAATCTGACAATCACAGGGTTGAGTCCGTCCACGCTCTATTCGGCCCAGGTCAGCTCAGTCAATGATTTCGGTGAAAGCGACAAATCTACAGCCCTGCCTGTTACCACACTGATGAGCGCTCCGACCGGATTAGCAGCTTCGCTGGTAACAGACACATCTTTCACTCTCAGCTGGGACTCTCTGGATGGAGCCGACAGTTACAGTGTCTACAAGGATGGAGTTATTCTGTTCAGCAGTGTCACATCTACTTCAAAGAGTGTTACAGGTCTGAGCGCAGGAACGAAATACACAATGGCTGTCTGCGGAGTCAAGGGCGGGGTAGAAGGCGGCAAGTCTTCCTTAGATGTCACGACAGTTCCCGGCGCACCGGCTAACCTGTCTGCAAGCGAGATCACAGGCGGCAGTTTCAAGCTGGCATGGGATACTGTAACAGGGGCCGCTTCGTATCAAGTTTATCTCGATGATACGCTTAAGGACTCCGGCATCATCGCTCCACCGCACACAGTAACAGGATTGAGTTCTTCCACTCAGTATCGGGTGGAGGTCAGTGCAGTCAACAGTGCAGGCATGGAAGGGATCAAGTCCCAGGTGCTGATTGTAACGACTGCCGACAACTCCGCTCCTGTGGCCTCTAATCTGACCACCATAGGTGACAAGGGCAATATCATTATTACTTATGACCTTTCCGATTCAGAGGGCGAGGCCTGCAGCATCAAGTTCTTCTATTCCACTGACGGCGGAGCCAGTTACACTCAAACAGCAAACCTGACCGGAACGACTGCCGGCATCACTCCAGGAACCGGGAAGACAATTGTCTGGACCTCGGCTTCGGACATATCGGGGAATGAGCCTAATGTTAAAGTCAAGATCCAGCCCAATGACGGGATTCAGGATGGCACAGCAGGCGAGTCCGCCGCTTTCGCGATCGACAATTCCAATCGTCCGCCAGTGGCCTCTAATCTGACTACCATTGGAAACAAGGGTAACATCATTGTCACATACGACCTGACCGATGCCGAGGGCGAGGCCTGCAGCATCAAGTTCTTCTATTCCACTGACGGCGGAGCCAGTTACACTCAAACAGCAAACCTGACCGGAACGACTGCCGGCATCACTCCAGGAACCGGGAAAACCATTGTCTGGACCTCTGCTTCGGACATAGCAGGGAATGAGCCCAATGTTACTGTCCAGATTCTGCCCAATGACGGGAATCAGGATGGCACAGCAGGCGAATCGGCTGTTTTTGCGATCGATAATTCCAATCAGGTACCTGCAGTCAGCAATGTAACAACAGCAGGCAGCAAGGACAACATCAGTGTGACATACGATCTTGCTGATGCTGACGGCGAGGCCTGCAGTGTCAAGTTCGAATACTCGAAAGACGGGGGTGCAAGTTATATCGAAACATCCAGTCTGACGGGTGCGACTTCGGGGATCATCCCCGGAACCGGTAAAACCATTACATGGAAGTCTTTTGATGACATCAAGATCAATGAAAGCAATGTCAAAATCAGGTTGACGCCCAATGACGGGGTCCAGAACGGC
>JAQTRI010000231.1 GCA_028711905.1 Candidatus Wallbacteria bacterium
GCTAAGATTCATATTGGCCTGGAAAAACCGCAGCATGCAGTTCCGCTTCTGCAGGATTCCGGACCTGTGTCAGGCAGTCCTGCCGTGCTTGTGGAAATCGCCTCGACTGCAGTTTCTGCCGGACACACCTCGGCAGGCAGTAACATTTACGGCCGCGTTTCTGCACTGCGTCCCAGCAATGAAGATTCGCTGCGTTTCGCCTCCCTTTTCATGGAGTCCGGTGATTTTTACCGGGCAGAGACAATTTTTCGCATGCACCTGGCCAAGAGTCCTTCTACTGCAAACCTCCTGAAGCTGGCATCGGTTTTCAAAGCCACGGAGCGCTACCCTGAGGCAGATTACATCTATCGGACACTATCTGTCCGCTCATCACTGGAAGCCGAGATTCTGCGTGAACAGGCGGATTTGTCCTCCCGTCTCGGGGATCACGAAGGAGCACTCTTACTGATCAGGAAGTCCATTTCTCTTACCCCTGACAATTCTGAAGCTGTAACCTTTGCTGTCGAAACCCTCCTGCGCCTGAACAGACCGGCTGAAGCCTTAGTTTTGTGTGCCAGACTCAGTCAATTGCAGATTTCAGAAAAAAGGAGAATGCAGATTACAGCTAAGGTTTACTCAGCGGCAGGCAATTCACAACTCGCGGGATTCTATGTTGATGAAGCACTCACGATCGACAGGCACGATCCTGATTCTTTATCCCTTCACTGCTCCTTGAACGATACAGAACCATCTTCATTTTTCCTTTTCGAAAACAATCCAGGCCGCCTGTTCCGTTGGGGCGAAATTCTGACAGCTGAAGGCAAACACACGGAAGCGCACCAATGCTTCCAAAAGTCTGTTTCCTTAGATCCGCTTAATTTCAAGTCAGCCATAGCCGCGGCACAGTCGATGTCATACAATAAAAATTATTCTGCTGCGATCCGGGCTTACAAAAATCTTATCGAGTGTTTCCCGTCCAATTACATGCTGCTGTCAGGACTGGCAAGAACATTGAGCTGGAGTAAAGATTTCAGAGAATCCTATCAGGTATATGATCGTTTGAACGCGCTCAATCCCTCTGACCCTGTGCCTTTAATCGAAAAGGCCCGCGCAGCATTCTGGGCCCGGAACGCAGACTTATCTTTTAACACTTACAATCGGGCTCAAGCGGCTGACTCACAGCTGAGATCATTCCTGTCCGGTATGATCCCGAACGATGGAGCCCTGGAAAAGCTCTCACGGGATCGGATGACTGATCTGGAAAAATCAGCCAAACACTCCATGTGGCAAGGGTATAACCTTGAAGCAATGAGAACACTGGAAGAGCTTCTACGATTGGCCCCATGGAACATCGAGGCCCGCTTCGACTATGGACAGCTCTCCGGAAGACTCGGCCTGGATGATGAACTGATCACACATTACAAAGAACTTTACCGTCTCAATCCAGGACACGGCCTTGTAAAATTTGTTCTTGACAACATGCAGTCTGATCAAAGAGCTGCAGCCGGAATTGCTTGGTCGCATCATGAAGAAAAAGGCCATGATCAGACTTCAGGAAACCGTGTGACTAAAATAGGGTTGAAAACAGATTTTCCGCTTTCCCCTCGTACTGATCTATCCCTCTCTCTTGAGAGATGGACCGAACGCCCTACCGAAGGAAACGCAGTTTACCGGCCTGGGGGCGGCACATTGTCTCTGCGAAGCTGTTTCAACCGGCGCTTCGTTCTTAACGGGGCTTTTTCCCTGCTGGACTATTCTTCAGCTATCGGGCAGAGAGAAGAAGGGTTCTTTGACACGCACTGGACAGTGTCCGATAACCTCAAAGCCGGAATTTCGGCCGGAAGAAGATTGGACCACTCCAACCTCTTTGCTGTCAGAAGAGGCATTCAAAATGACTTTCTGTCTTTCTCCACATCCTTTTCGCCAAACCGGCGCGCCAGAATTTCCATTGAGAAAGAAAGTCTATCTTACAGTGATGAAAACAATGGGACCAGATTTTCCAGTTCTTTCGAATACCGTCTTAAATCTCTGCCCCGCTCCCTCAGCTTAGCCGGTCGCCTCGACATGAGGGATACAGACAAAAAAACCGTTGCCACGCATAGCGGTGATACTGTGGTTTCCATGATTCACCCATACTGGACTCCGATAAATTACAGGAAACGCTCGCTGTCGTTACAATGGCGGAGCGATCTTTCCGAGTATCAAATCTGCGGTGATTTCACGCACACCCTGGATGTCAGGCTGAGCATAAGCACTGACAATTTCTCAAACAGCGGCGGCAGTCTGGAAGTCGACTGGGTGCGCAGTTACCTTGCCGGCTGGATCTGGAAACTGGGGTGCAACCTTCAGCGCTCAAGGGGCTGGAACTCTGACACACTGTTCTTCAGTTTGAACCGGAGACTCTGATGCACAACCTAAAACGCAGACCTGGATTGATCCTGCTGCTTGTGGCAGCCGCGCTTTTCAGCCTCAGCCTGTATCTGGTACTCAGACTTTCCATGTTCATGGTCTCAAGCCACGGAATCTTCGACAAATTCACGGCTTTTCTCCTGCTTATGGCGGAACTTTTCCTGCTGATACACGGTGCAGGTTACCTGACCGAGATTTTCATTGTCATGCGCCACAAAAGTCTGACCAAAGACGAAGTGGATTATCCGAAACCAGCTTCATTCCCTCCTGTCGCAGTAGTTGTTGCTTCATATCACGAACCACTGGAGATTCTTGAAAACACTCTCACCTGTTTTTACAATTTAAGTTATCCCAACAAATACTTGTTTCTTCTCGATGACACGCGCTACGACCTGTCGGGGAATGTCAAGAGCGAAAGAGAAGCATATCGCAAGGCTGTCGATGAGCTCTGCTGGAGAAAGAAGATAGATCTTTTCCGCCGCAACTGGCGTGGAGCCAAAGCCGGCATTGTCAATGACTTTGTCCGTTTTCTCGGCGGCATTCTATCAGATGGGTTCCAGTACACCAGGTTTTCAGACCGCAAACCTGACTCCAGCATCGGACTGCTGGCTGTATTCGACGCGGATCAGAACCCGTTCCCGGACTTTCTCGAGCCGCTGGTAGCAATATTGGATCAGAATCCGAGTTCCGCTTTTGTCCAGACCCCTCAGTATTACACTAACACCGACAAAAACAGGATCGCCAGAGCGGCTGGAATGCAACAGCAAGTTTTCTACGAATTCATCTGCGAAGGCAAGGCGCTGAAAAACGCCATTTTCTGCTGCGGAACCAATGTCCTCTTCCGCATCGAAGCCCTGAAAAATGTAGGAGGTTTCGATGAATCTTCGGTTACCGAGGATTTTGCCACTTCAATCAGGTTCCATACTAAAGGCTGGAGCTCGGACTACTGCAACCGTCCTTCCGCCTTCGGCATGGGTCCGGAAGACCTTGGCGCTTATTTCAAACAGCAGCACCGCTGGGCCCTCGGCACACTCGGATTACTACCCAAAATCATATGGCTTTTCCTGAAAAACCCCTTCCTCCTCAGCCCGGCGCGCTGGTGGGAGTATTTTCTTTCCGGAAGTTATTACGGGATCGGACTGGTATTTCTCACACTGGCAGTCACGCCTCTGGCCTGGATTTTCTTTTCTATACCGACATTCTTCGGTGACCCGGACATCTATTTTCTGCTGTTTCTGCCATACCTCCTCCTGACCCTTGGAATTTTCTTCTGGACCCTGAAAGAACGCAATTACAGACCGTGGGAAATCTTCAGTGGCCAACTCCTGGCCATGCTGTGTTTTCCAGTTCATATCAGGGCCATGCTTTCAGCATTCACCGGAGCCAGGGGCCGGTTCGTTATCACACCCAAGGGCCAAAGCAACACTATTCCCTGGCTTAGTCTATGGCCCCAGTTACTTTTGTGGTCCTTCTGCTTCGCCGGAATTGTCTGGGGTTTTAACCGCATGATTTACGATGATGTATCACCTGCGGCTATGGGTATAAACATGTTCTGGTGCCTTTATCACTTTGGGTTACTCTCAACTGTGTTTTATTACAATACCCCCGGCAAAGAATAATGTAAAGACATGCCATGGCATGTCTCTACAGGTGCAATATCCATGCGAGGGTTCTCTACGGATGCTGATTTGAAGGCAGGTCTCTGAATTAGTTGAACCATCAGTTGCCGCAATGTAAAATGATTCCAGAGGTAAGCATGGATAAACTTGTTCTCAACGGTCATAGTCTATCTTTCAATGAAGCCGGGGAAGTGGCATTCCTCGGCAGAGAAATAACCATCGATCAGGCTTCTCTGGAACGCGTGTCCGCGTGTTCGGTATTGATTGACCGCATTGTTGCGGATGGAAAGCCTGTTTACGGTATCAACACAGGGTTCGGCAGTCTGAAAGATGTCGCTGTCCCTGCTGATCATACTCGCGAGCTGCAACTGAACCTGCTTCGCTCGCATGCCGCAGGATGGGGTGATCCACTTTCTTACGACATCACTCGCGCCATGATTCTCCTGCGCGTCAATGCCCTGCTGCAAGGGCACTCGGGGATCAGGCCTCCTGCTCTCATTCTGATGGAGCGCTTCCTGAATCTGGGTCTATACCCGTTCATCCCCTCCCGCGGCTCGGTTGGAGCAAGCGGGGACCTGGCTCCGCTCTCGCATCTTGCCCTGTGCCTGATCGGAGAAGGCGAGTTCTTAGTCGCAGGCGAGAGACGCCCTGCAGCTGAAATCCTTGCTGAAAATGACCTGCAGCCGGTTCGACTTGAAGCCAAAGAGGGGCTGGCCCTGATCAACGGCACTCAACTGATGACTGCCATGGCTTTGAAAATTCTCACCGACTTGAGACAGGTTCTCAACATCTCATGCCTTTCCACAAGTATGTCACTGGAAGCACTGATGGGCACGCGCACAGCCTTCAGGCCGGAACTGCACGCACTCAGGCCCCACAAAGGGCAGATAAGTTCCGCAGATCTCATTTACAGAATAACCGAAAACAGCGGCTATATCTCTTCGCACTGCTGCTGCGGCCGGGTTCAGGACCCGTATTCTCTTCGCTGCGCTCCCCAGGTTCTCGGCGCAGCTGTCGACACTTATTCCCACTGCCGAAGCGTGGTCGAGACTGAATTGAATTCAGTGACCGACAACCCCGTGATCCTTGACAGCGGCGAAATCATTTCCGGAGGCAATTTCCACGGCGAACCCATTGCCATGATTCTGGATTTCCTCTCCATCGCCATGACAGAGGTCGGTTCGATCACAGAGCGCAGAATAGAACGCATGATCAACCATCAGCTTAGTGACTGGCTGCCTCCTTTTCTGGTCAAAGATTGCGGCCTCAATTCCGGGTTCATGATCGTGCAATACTTAGCCGCAGCTCTGGTTTCTGAATGCAAGTCCCTCTCCCATCCCGGATCAGTGGATTCTATTCCGACATCAGCCAATCAGGAGGACCATGTCAGCATGGGTCCAGTGGCTGGCTTCAAAGCCATGGAAATCCTGGACCGCCTGAAAACCATAGTCGGGCTGGAATTGCTTACATCAGCTCAGGCTTTGGACTTTTTCACACACACATCTTCACCCCTGATCACAGAACTCAGAGCCCTGATACGCTCACGCATCGATTTTCTGGAACACGACCGCCCTATGTACAAAGACATTGAAATCATGAGGCTGTTGATTGACAGCCATGAAGTGTTTGAACTCATGGAAAGGGGGAACCTGCCATTAATAGACTAATCAGAGCTCCAAGAGGCAGTAAATTGAATTGCAAGGGGTGGCAGCAGGAAGCCGCTCTTCGCATGCTTATGAACAACCTGGATCCGGAAGTCGCTGAACGGCCGGAAGACCTTGTTGTGTATGGAGGATCGGGCAAAGCCGCGCGCAATTGGGACTGCTATGACCGCATAGTGGACACCCTGAAAAAGCTTGAGTGCGATGAAACGATGCTCGTGCAGTCAGGTAAACCCGTGGGGGTGTTCCGTACCACATCGTTTGCGCCACGCGTGATTCTGGCTAATTCGCTTTTAGTACCGCACTGGGCCAGCTGGGAGAAATTCCGGGAACTGGAGCGCCTTGGCCTGATCATGTATGGCCAGATGACAGCCGGCTCCTGGATTTACATCGGCACGCAAGGCATCCTGCAAGGCACCTACGAAACTTTAGGTTCACTCGCCCAAAAGCGCGGCTGGTCTTCACTCAAAGGTAAATTTGTGCTCACCGCCGGCTTGGGCGGCATG
>JAQTRI010000232.1 GCA_028711905.1 Candidatus Wallbacteria bacterium
ATCATTGCCGATGAACTGGCCATCGGTGTTATTAACAACAAAACCACTGCAGTGAGGATCATCCCTGCATACGGAAAAGATGTCGGCGAATCTGTCAGCTTCGGAGGTCTCCTGGGTGAAGCTCCAATCATGCCGGTGAACAGGTTTGCATCCCACAAGTTCATCAGGAGGGGCGGCCACATTCCGGCTCCGATTCAGAGCCTGACCAACTAAGATCATGACAACCAGAAATTCTGGATTGGAAGACATACTCACCAGCTGCAACGATATCAGAACCTGTTTTCAGTCTGAAGGACGGGAGCTTCCCGAGTGTATGAACGCACACCTGAACCGCATTCAAGCCTTAACCCGTGATGCGCTCAAGCAGATCAACCGCGAGGATCAGCGCCAGAAACTGGGACAGCACATTATTGATGCCCAGGAGGAAGAACGCAAGACCATTGCGCGCGAGCTTCACGATGGCCCTGCTCAGTCAGTAGCCAACCTGATCTTTCATCTTCAGCTCTTTGAACAGCTCGAAATTGAAAAGCGGGAAGGAGCGTCCAAAGAACTTCAGCGTGTCAAGGAACTGGGAAACGAAGCCCTGGAGATGCTGCGCGGCTTCATCAGGGAAATGCGTCCCATGGTTCTTGACGACCTGGGCCTGGTGCCTGCCATCACACGACACGCAGAGCGCTTCCGCAAAGAAACCGGCATTGAGATCGAACTGCGCCTCCAGGACCCTCCGGTTCTGCCTCGGGCTGTTGAAATCAATCTTTTTCGCATTTTCCAGGAATCGCTGCGTAACATCAGAAAACACAGCAGCGCCTGCAAAGTGGTCATTGAGTTGAAAAGAGTCAATCAAATGTTGTTTTTCTCGATAATAGACAATGGATGCGGTTTTTCTCTGGATTCTGATTTTTCGGGACATTATGGCCTGATCGGCATCAGGGAAAGAATGGAGCTGATGAACGGCAGTATTAGAATCAATACGGCTCCAGGCGCAGGCTGCGAAATTATCTGCTGCTTCACGGGGGACTGATGACACAGCGGCGAAGATTTGTCAGAAGAAGATTCACTCTGCCTGCTGTGATCACAGCTGCAGAAGTCGAGGTACAGGTCACAATTCTGGAATTGAGCGGTCAGGGTTGTGTTCTGCAGTGTCCCGGTCAACTGCCCGATTCTGTCGAACTCTCATTTACTCTGAAAGGATCCAGCTTGCGCATCAGTTCCCGTATTGTCTGGCAGCGTCAGTCTGGTGATCGTTTTTTCTGCGGGCTGGACTTCGACATCGACAGTGCCCAGAGATCCCTGATTGTTGACGAAATCCTTGGGGAGATCATCCGGCCATGATATATTTCCTCTGGTTTATCGGTTTTCTTCTGTTTCTGAGCGTGGTCATCAATCTTTCCTATTTCCTGTTCTACAGGGAGATTCACCGCTTAGAGCGGGTAGCGGAGGAATACCCTGGTTATGCCGATGTGCGGTACAAGCTTGGCCGTATCCTCCACCAGAAGGGGAAAAACACCGAAGCCCGTCGCTATCTTGAAGAAGCCATCAAGATTTACCCTTATTACCTTGAAGCTCACCAGGAGCTGTTCCATGTGCTGGATGACATTGGCGATAAGGCCGCTGCCGTGCAATTGCTTATCCGTCTGAAACCACTCGCAGAGAACCAGCACGACAAAAACATGATCGCCTTTGTCAGGGAACACCTGGACAGGTATGAGAAATCTTAGGAGCAGGATCAGTTTTCTCTTTCTAGCGCTGTTTGCCATCGTCATACTCGTCTTCACAATCTTCCTGATCATGAAAGTCAGAAGCATTTACCTGGAACGAAGCCTTGAAAATACCAGGCTTCTGACCAGCATCATCACCACGATTTCAAGCAGTTCAGACAGCTGGGAGAATCTTTCGGATAATCTGGATAAAGTTCTTGATAAACTGGGGGAATTCGCTGATGTGCAGGAAGTTGTCATCCGCCAGGGGGTATCTGTTCTATACTCTTACACCTCTCCATGGGCGGAGTCTTCTCCGGCGCGGGATCCGGTGCATTACATCAGGCTCAGGGAAATGAGCGATTATCTGATCATGAAACGATCCATTCAGGTTAAGTCCCCCCTTCAGGTAATGGGAAAATCCGGAGAACTTGTCATCAGACTGTCACTGGAAAAAATCAGGCTCGAACTGCTCTCGATCTACATAAATTACGCTGTCATCTCTTTTATTGTATTCAGCCTGATCTACTTTATCACCAGATTTCTCTCACGCATTATCGTGGAGCCGGTCAAGGAACTGGCTAACGCCACCCGTTCCATTGCCGGCGGTGACTATCGGGAGATCGTCCTGCGCACTGACACGGAACTCGGCGACCTGGTAGATTCTTTCAACGCCATGGTAAGGGCTTTGTCCAAAACCATGGAAGAAAACAAACTGGCCCTGATCGGTAAAATGTCAGCCGGACTGGCTCATGAAATCCGCAATCCGCTGGTATCGATCAAGGGATTGACTGAAGTGCTCCTCGAGGAATCGGAAAAACCGGAATTCAGGAAAGACCTGGAAATCATTGTCCGCGAAGTCGAGCGCCTCAACCTTTTCATTGAACAGCTCCTGCGCTTTTCACGACCGGCACCCACTGAGTTCCATCAATGCTGCCTCAGGTCCATCATGCTTGAAGTATTGCAGCTGTGCAAGCACGAACTGAAGAAAACCCGTCTCCAGGTGCTGGAAACCTGGGAAGACCTGCCGATGGTTCAGGCTGACCCGAATTCCATCAAACAGGTTTTTCTCAACCTGCTGTTCAATGCCATCCAGTTTTCCCCGCCGGATGGGACCATTGAAATCAAAGGCTATTCCGGAAACACAACCGGCGACCACATCAAGATTGAGATCTCGGATAAGGGGCCGGGGATTCCTCCACAGGCTATGGAACACATCTTTGAGCCGTTCTATTCGTGCCGCCAGGGCGGGTGCGGATTGGGACTGGCTATTGTCAGGCGCATTATGCAGGCCCATAACGGAGATGTGTTTCTCATGTCGCGAGAAGGTCTGGGCACAACAGCCGTTCTTTTTATTCCTGTCGGGCAGGGTAGATAAGAGGTCCCCTTATCTACCCTGATATCACTTGGTGTTCGTTACAATCAAGGCTATAATTGGTGTAGAAGTTCTACTTCTGGAGGAGAAATGCGTAAAGCCTTCTGCGTTTTGCTTATAACCACTTTTCTTCTCAGTCTGAATGCCGCCACCTGGGGCACATGGACCATTATGGTGTACATCGTGGCGGACAACAATCTCGAACCATATGCCATCAAAGATATTGTCGAGATGGAAAAGGGTGTGATCGACGGACATGAAGTCCGGGTTATTGTTCAAGTGGATCGTGCACCTGGCTTTGACAGTTCCAACAGTGACTGGACAGGCTGCCGGAGGTATCTCGTCAAACACGACCCCAAGGATGACAATACCATCAGATCTCAGCTGCTCAAGGATATGGGAGAAGTCAATATGGGAAGCGGGGCGGAACTCACTGATTTCGTCAATTTCTGCGTATCCGATTACCCGGCCCAGCAGTACATGCTGATCATCTGGGACCACGGCTTCGGCTGGATCGACCAGGGCGTAGACAATAACGAGGAGCCTGTACTCAGGAGATCGCTTTCCCGGTCCGGTCTTGCTGAAGGTGAACCTCTGCCTGCTGCAGGAATCGTCAAAAGCGTTGGTTTCGATGAAACCGACATGGACGAACTGACCCTGACTGAAATCTACAAAACCCTGTCCGAATTCAGGACCAACCGGGGAAAGGAACTGGAAATCCTGGGTTTCGATGCCTGCCTGATGCAGCAGCTGGATGTTGCCTATCAGTTTCAGCCTTTCGTCAAATATATTGTGGGCTCGATTCTGTCCGAACCCGGCGATGGCTGGCCCTACGAAAAAATCATCAGTCTTCCGTGCAACAGCCCTGGAATCAGGCCCGATGCTTACTCCCGTAAAATCTGCGAATACTATCACGACTCATACGGAGGCTCATCGTTCAGTTCGACCACACTCTCAGCCATTGACTGCTCTTCTCTGAACGAGACCGCTGCTCTGGTTTCAAGCCTCGGCAAAACACTGATCGGAAGTTTTGACCAGAGCCAGTTCCAGACTGCGGCAAAGGCTGCAGTCGAGTGTCTTTCCATGTCCTGGGACAAAAAAGTGCAGCATTATTATGTGGATCTTCACAGCCTGTGCGACAAGCTGTCTTCCAATGAGTATTACGCCAATCTTCCACATGTTAAAAGTCTGTGCGAATCCATCAAAGCCAAAATTTACGATGGTTCCATGACCGGCGAGATCGCGGACGGATACGCCAGCACATCCTATTCCGCATCCCATCCGGTCAATCTGTATATTTTCCGCGATTACTCCCGTCCGAACCTGACTTCCCCCTCACAGGTGATGAATTATCTCCCTGATGTTTCTGTGTTCGACTGGGGAACTTCGAATGTTGCGCTCAGTTATTCTTTTTCAGACATTGACAGCGGCTTTTCCCAGAACATCAAGGCCGGAATCCCGGATTCAGGCTACTGGGACTTTCACAACACCAATGGATCAGGTTACATTATCAAACTGATCCCGACTGTCAGTCATGCATCCTGCCCCTCAGACCAGGTCTACACAAAACTGCGGGGTGCTCTCAATGTTACTGTCACAGGCACCAGCCTGGTGAAAAGACTGGTGCGCGCCAACTGGTGCCGCTCCAGCACATGGGATGTCGATGTGAGTAAAGCCGGGGGGATCAGCATCTGGGTACCGATGCTGATATCCGGGCAGCAGCTTCCATCCCAGTGGGAAATCGACATGTACCGCAACCTCCGCCTCTCCCGGGATACCTACTGGGATGAGTTTATCATCTACTCTCTGACCCCTTCTCAGAGAGCTCTTTTTCTTGGATACAACCACCTGGAATCCAAGGCTTTGGATCTTTTCAATGCAAGCACCCCTGCTGAGGAAAACCGCATAAAAGAGTCGCTGCGCATGGAACTGTTTCTTAACCGCGACACCGGTCTGAGCGATAATATCGCCCGCTTTCTGGACCGGTTCGGCCGCAGCGCTAAAATGTCCGGCATCTGCGAAGAAGCGATGGAACACTTGCGGACTCTTGACAACATCAGGCAAATGACCGGCACGAACAAGGAGGAATAAGATGAAAAATTTCACTTTCTTAGCTCTGCTTCTTCTACTTGTGACCCTCCCGGCATCTGGAAGCGAAGGGATCACATTTTTCGGCGAACAGGACTATCTGCGCCTGCTGAACAAGTATGTCTCGCGCATTGAAGACGGGTCGTTCAGCTTTCAGGAACTTCAGCAGGAAGTCAGCGGCATACACAGCAGCTATATCACCTGCCTGTATTCCAGCCTGCTGGAAAAAATGAAAATCAGCGGCTTTTTCCGCCAGGTCAGAGATCCGGACCAGAACCTGGCAGCGCTCCAGGCCGAATACGGGAAAGCCTCGCGAGCCACACCCACAATAGCGGAACTGGAATTTTCCCCGATCACAGTCACTCAATACACGGCTAAACGCGCTTACATATCCAACCCCTTTCATTACCCGATGACCAACTGGTATTATGACTGGACTGAGGTAGAGCCTTTCATGCTTGGCATCAAGGGCAGCCGGGAAGACAACAACTTCAGCTGGAGCAGCGAACGATCCTGGTCCAACTGGTACAGGCTGTGCCTGACCTTCGACATCACAGGACTTTCAGCACCACTCAACATTATCAGCGCCTACATCAGGATCAGCAACTGTAATTTTTACTGGGGTAAGGATGAGGAAGACGGTATGTCCGTCGCTTATCTGACAACTACTGAGGTCAGCACCTTCTATCATCTGGACACCTTCGGCATCATGAGCGAAGCCACGGTCAAGCCTCACAGTTACGGTTCCAACAATGAGCGTCTCACAGTCGGGCCGCTTGACGATGTGATATCATACTGGCTTAACGGTTACGCCCACGCCATTGTCCTGAATTTCAAACCACTGTCAGACAGGGACCATGGCAGCTGGTTTTACGCAACAAGGATTTTCAGGCGTAACATCAAACTGGTTATCAGGTATGAGACTTAGGAGGTAACGGGTAATGGGTAATTGGTAATAAGTAAGTAGGTACCTATTACCTATCACCCATTACCC
>JAQTRI010000233.1 GCA_028711905.1 Candidatus Wallbacteria bacterium
GCACTCATCGTGCAGAAAAATCGGCAGGCTGCCATTGGCTAAAAGGGTATTGTGGAACATTGAAAGGGTGAAGCCCGGAGATTTTTCCCACTTTTTGCGCAGATTAAGCAGTTGATGCTTGCCGATCAGGTAACTGAGCTGATAACCGGGGTTTTCAGTGTACCGATTCACTTCGGCCCTGGCTTCGTTTTCCCCCATGCCGGTATTGTCTGAAAGCATTTTCATGGCATAGTTGAAAGTCATGCGCCCTGAAGAAAGCTCGACATCGATGATAACTCTGGCGGCACGGAACAGAATGTCATTGAGCATGACGAACTCGCGTTCCTGTTCATTGTGAAATCCCATATTAAAGGTCTGTTCTTCGCAGTAGAGAGCCCAGCCCTCGATGAACTCAATGGCGCTGCCGGTAATCAGGCGCACAGGAGAAGGATGGGTAATGGCGGATGCGAGCTGCAGGTGGTGACCGGGGAAGCCTTCGTGAATGGAGGTGTTGATGATGTCGAAAGAGTTGAATTTTTTAAGGTCTGCTTCATCTTTCGGTGGGGTGACCAGATATGTGCCGGAAGGATTGTCTTCAAAACGGGCCGGATGGATATACGCTGCGAACGGGATCATGTGCCTCATGTATTGAGGGGTTTCTATCACGCGGATATTTTCACCGCCAAGGGGAATAGCTGCAAAACCAGAGGATTTGACGAATTCGCGGGATTCATCAATGGCAGTGCGATAAAAATCAAGGACTGAGTTGAAGCCACCTGGATTATTCCCATTGATGAGTTTTCGGGCTTCTTCGATGGTCCCGGCACCGAGCTTTCTTGCGAGGTGTTCCATCCTTTCAGTGACCTGCTTTAAAGAGGTGTTCCCGATTTCCTTTATCTCTTCCACTGAGAGCCCCATGTGGCGGAGCTTGATCAGCTGTCTGAAAGCTTCGTCACCGATGTCGAACCGTTCCGAAGCTCCGGGCATGAGTGAGTCGAGATACTCCGAATAATTCTTCAGCTCATTCAATGCTTCAGTTAACGCTCCATCGAACTCTTTCCAGAGCTTTGAGGAAATATTGCCGCTGGTGGCAGCTTTCATTGATTCGAAAAATGATTCAGTTCCACTGATGGACTGCTGAGCCATGGTTAACCAGAGCTTCACCGGTCTTTTAAGGCAGTTTTTGAAGTCCTTGATTAACTGACCTGTTTGCGCGAGCCTTTTGATGATCGATCTGATTCTCTGCTCAAGAGGTGCGTACTGTCCTGTGAATAGAGGAAAAACGGCATAACCGATGAATCTGGCTGCATCTGCGTCTGATTCCCAGCGGCGAATGCAGTCGAACCTGAAACGGGAAAGGTCGGTCTGATATGCAAAAAGTTTCCTGGTTATCAGCTGATCGTGGCTCAGATCGCTTTCTTTGAAACTCATGAATTTGTCCAGAAAATCCAGTTCCAGAGCTATGGCTTTACGCAAGTGAGCCTCATTGACCCTGTCGAGAAAGTCATCGTATTCATGCAGACCGAGATAGCTTGCAGTCAGAGGAGACAGTTTAATCATGGAATCGAAATATTCTTGTTCGAAGCGGTCAAGCTCCGGATTTCGGGATTTCATGATGCTACCTCCATGCTGCAGAATTTGCTTAATTATATCGGAAATCCATAAAGAAATGAAAGAAATTTACACCGAAGGTGATATGTGAAAACTGCAAAGATGATGTTAGCTTGTTACAATTCCAGTTCATCAACACTGACATCCGGTGGCATCAGCATTGTCGCGTTCAATGGATTCTTGCCGATTTTATCCAGCAGTTTACTTTTCATGGCTTTGGGAAATTTCGGGGGGAACACCACCAGTGTACTGATGGAAGAGATTCGATTGGGACCGGCACCTGTTTCCGCCTGGACAATGATCTTGAATTCATCACAGCCCTGAAGGTTCTGCTCCTTCAGAAACCGGCTCACAGTTATGGCCGCGCCTCCACCTATTCCAGAGAGGAAAAGTTCCTCTGGTGAAGGTCCTTCATTATCTCCGCCGAGGTTTTGAGGCAGGTCGCAGGCAACGAACTGATCTCTGGTAACGATATCCCACTGGAAATTAGTGTTGTATGAAATCTCAATACGGTACATCTTGTCTCCCTGGCGGTTTATATAGACCTATCGTCAATTGCGCCATGGAATTATACCAGAAAGCCGGGATAATCAAAACATTGAAAAATACCTGTTTCCGGGCTATATTGAATAAATGAGCAGAATCTCATTTGTTTTTTGTTTAGCGCTAATCGTAAGCCTTCCGCTTTCTGCGGATAAAAGTTCCATTGACATGAAGTTTTCTCTGGCACAGTTGTATGTTGATTCCCGCCAGTTCGAAAAAGCCATAGAAATTCTCAACCAGATTCTGGAGGTGGCCCCTGACAACAAAAAGGCTCAGAGCCTGATTCGAAAATACCGGGAAATGAGTTCTATCCTCAACATCTCAGTGGCTGAAACCTATGTTGAGTATGAGCAATGGGACAAAGTGGTGGAGGTGCTGGAAAATGCAGCCAAGGTCGATCCCAAAAACTCTAAGATCCAGATGATGCTTCACACTTATGGCTCAAAGGTAGGAAAGAACTACAGCGAATCCGGGGAGCGAGTTTATCAGGCTCGTGAACTGGAAGATCTGGTGACCAGTAAAGAAAAGGAAATCGCCGGTCTTGTCAAGAAAGGTGAATTGAGTAAAGCTATTGAATTATTGAAAGAAGTGACGAAATTGGATCCGACTAATTCCAGATCGCTTTATCAGCTGGGAGTTCTTTATTATTACAACCTGGATTTCAACAATGCGGTTGCCACATTCGACAATTTCCTGACACTGAAATCCGAGGATCACGGCGGCTGGTTGCACATGGGGCTGTCTCTCTTCGCCATCGGCGAAAAAGAAGAGGGATACAAGTCCATGAAAAAAGCGCTGGAATTAAAACCCGGAGATCATCATATTCTGCTGACTATTGGGCAGTGCTATCTCAAAGACTGGATAAATGTCGAAGCAGAGCGTTATCTTGCCATGGCGCGTGAGATCAAGCCTGATGATCCGGCAACGGTTCTTGGATTGATCGAGTTAAAAAACCGGGATAAAAAATTTAATGAGGCCATCATGATGGCTGAACTGTTATCTATGCAATACCCTGATTCCATTCACACTCTTCTGGAACTGGCTATTACCAAATGTCTGGGTAATGACCTTCGTAAATCAAAGGAGATTTACGAGTCGGTCAAGGCCAGGCAGCACCGCTTCCCAGTGATCAAACTGCTCGGTGGCTTGATCGCGTATCAGGAAAAGAATTACTTGTCTGCAAGAAAACAGCTTGAGGAGACAATCAAGGCTGATCGCGAAAACTCCAGGGGGCATTACTATCTCGCCCGGGTCTTGAAGGAGTTGAATCACCGCGATCTGGCTCTGGACGAACTGGATAAGGCTCTTGCCATTGAACCGAGCCATGCTTTAGCTAAGGCTGCCAAAGCTGAACTGTTGATCGAAGGTGGTGACCAGAAAGCGGCTGCCGGAATCATGGAAGACCTCGTCCGGCGCGGAAATGCTGATTTCGATGTTCTTCGTGTTCTGACCACTCTTCTTGAGAGAGAAGGCGACCTGAAAAAATCAGTCGAAATGTGCGATGCCGCACTGGAACATGCCGATGATGAAGTATCCAAAACAAAAATCAATGCCATCAAGACCCGCATGCAGAAACTGCTGGATAATAAATAAAAAAGGGAGCATTCTACCGCCCCCCTGATTGATCCGGATTGTTCCGTTTGATTCAGACCGGTTGTAGATTATCCTTGAATTCATTCATGGTCGTGTTCAATCCTTCCAAGGCGTTCCACGAACAGGCATCCTGCTCCAAACCTTCCAGTTTCAGGCATCCGTTTTTCAGGTCCATAAAGTATTCTTTGGTCAGGAAAGACTCCAGGTTGTTGCTGCTTTCCAGTGCTGAACGGATATTCAGGGTCAGACACTGTTCCTCTTCCAGATCAAGGACCTTTCTTAAAAAACCAGTGTGCAGGCTTGAATCGTTAAGTTCGTTCAGCCATTCACTGTTTCCATCGAGATGGATGTCTTGAAATGATCCTTTGTCGATGTTGCCTGTAAAGCTGGCGCAAAGCGGCAGACACGCAGAAGTAAGCAGACAGAATGTGATTACGAGAGTTGATTTCATGGCCCCCCCTGGTACGGCTCCTGTGAGTTTCCAAAGAAGCCTTTTCAAGTTTGTTCTGTGAAACTCTAAAAACTGTTTCGGAAGAATTCGGAAACTGATTAGGTGCCGATTTTCCAATCTTGATTGAATCTGATAAAATATGTAACAATACCTAATTTCCTGTGGAGGGGTAATGACACCAAACGACTCTCTGCTCAGTCTGCTGCAGTCCTGGCATTTATGGCTGATAGTCGGTATCTGCTGTGCTATCGGCGAGATGCTGACCTATGGATTCGTGCTCCTTTGTTTCAGCTTTGGCGCTTTTGCCGCAGCGGCCGCAGCCTTCTTTGGCCTGGCTTTTACGATGCAGATGTCGGCTTTTGTAGTGATTGTCGTGGTTCTGCTGGCCAGTTTCCGCAGGATCTATCTTGACATGATCAGCAAGGGTGAGTCCACGCCGACAAACATGCAGGCCCTGATCGGAAAGGAAGCCATTGTGCTTGAAGACATAGACAATGTCGGTGGAAAAGGTCGCGCCAAGGTGGACGGAGAAGACTGGTCCGCGCGCAGTTCCGGCGGCGAAAAGATACCGGGTGCGACTGTTGTGGTGATAAAAAGGCTTGACGGTAACAAGCTGATAGTCGAAAAAAAGGATTGTAAGGGGGAAAAATGTTGATTCTGGCAAGCGGCGGTGGAGTGGTTCTGACCTTTCTGGCAATAATGGCTGTGATTCTCGGCTTTAAGGGTATAGTGCTTGTGAGGCAGGCTCAGGTGATACTGATCGAGAGGCTGGGAAAATATCACCGGACACTGGATTCGGGTCTGCATTTCATCTGGCCCTTTATCGACCAGGCCCGGACTATTGTGTGGCGCTATGTGGAGCAGGACATGCTGACCAAGCGGCATGTTGTTCGGATCAGGGAAGTGGCGATTATCGACCTGCGCGAAACAGTGTATGACTTTCCTCGTCAGAATGTGATCACCAAGGACAATGTGACGATTGACATCAATGCGCTGCTTTACTTTCAGGTGACTGATCCGGTCAAAGCGGTATATGAAATCGCCAATCTTCCTGAAGCCATCGAAAAGCTGACTCAGACCACATTGAGAAATGTTATCGGTGAACTGGATCTGGATCAGACTCTTATTTCACGCGAAGTGGTCAACCATAAGCTGCGGGCCATTCTTGACGAAGCCACCGACAAGTGGGGTGTCAAGATCAACCGTGTCGAACTGCAGGATATCAACCCTCCGGACGACATCAAGACCGCCATGGAAAAACAGATGCGCGCCGAACGCGACAAGAGGGCCAATATTCTTGATGCTGAAGGATACAAGCAGGCTGCCATTCTCAAGGCTCAAGGCGTGAGGGACGCTGCTGTCGCCGAAGCAGAAGGTGAGAGGCAGAAATGCATTCTGGAAGCCCAGGGAAGGTCGGATGCTCTCCGTCTGATGGCTGAAGGAGAGGCAAAGGCCATTGAAATTATCAAAAACGCGGTGGGTCAGGAAAACAACCCGGTCAGTTACTTAGTGGCGATTAAATATATTGAAGCCTTCACTAAAATCTCGACTGAAGGAACAAACAAGACCATTTTCATGCCATATGAGGCCTCTTCAGTTCTGTCATCAGTCGGCATGATGAAGGCGGTATTTGACAAGGAAATCACGAAACCTGCCGTGACAGCTGAAAAAAAGTGATAACAGCGGTTCCGTTTCTTGGTCTTGACAGGCAATATCGCGCTCTGGAGCAGCGGATAGATGCCGGATTGAAGAAAGTCCTGACAAGTGGGCACTTTATTCTTGGCCCGGAAGTCGAGGAACTGGAGCGCGGTTTAGCCATGTTTCTCGGTGTCCGGCATGTGATCGGGGTGGCGTCCGGTTCAGATGCGCTGCTTCTGGGCATGATGGCGCTCGGCATCGGGCCTGATGATGAAGTGCTGACGACTACTTACAGCTTTTTTGCAACAGGTTCGTGCGTTGCCAGGCTTG
>JAQTRI010000234.1 GCA_028711905.1 Candidatus Wallbacteria bacterium
GGGGCACACTGATCCCGACACGGTCAGCGATTGTCTGGAGCAGGCTTCCAGCCACACGGTTATCTGCTTCTTCTTCACGCATACGCTCGAAACGCTCGCGAATCTTGGCCTTCATGTCTGCAAAGTTTTCGTAATGCATGTCCTTGGCAAAATCATCGTCCGGGTCAGGCAACACCTCGGTTTTGAGTTCTTTGAGAGTGACCTTGAAGGAGGCTTCCTTTCCGGCTAAGTTTTTGGCCCGGTAATCACCTGGGAATGTGGCCGTAATGTCCCTTGTTTCACCGCTCTTCATTCCTGCTATGCCTGATTCCAGTTCCGGAAGCAGAGTTTTCGACCCCAGCTTCAGCCGGAATCCGCTCTCACTGCCGCCGGGAAATTTCCTTCCCTGGATGGAACCCTCGAAATCTATGATTGCCACATCATCTGCTGCGGCAGGTCGATCTCCAGCATCCTGAATCACGGCCATACGCTGACGCAAGCTCTGGATAGTCTGATCCACCTGGGATTCATCAACAAGAACCCGCACCTTTTCGGCACTCAAATGACTATAGTCTTCAGGAGCGAACTCCGGCACATGAAATGTGATGATCTTGAATGAAAAGCCGTTTTCGCTGAACTCACCAGGTTCCAGATCTTCTCCAATATGCGGAATTTTCTTTTCCAGAAAACGGTTGAACCCGTTTTCAATAATTTTTTTCTTGGCCTCTTCTTGAAAGTATTCTTTACCGACCTTGGATTCCAGTATCTTCCGCGGCACTTTACCTTTTCGAAATCCTGGGATATGCAATGATTTAGACGCCTCCCGGAAAACATCCTCCAAGGCCCGCTGCACTTCCTCAGCTGAGGCTTGAAACTCCCATACGGTCTTCCCGCTTTTCAAATTGTGTTCCTTTTCAGCCAGTTCCATATTGTCTCCTCCTGCGCAGGATATGAAAAACTCCGTCAAAAAAGACTGTCCGTCCCCTTACAAGGGCCGAAACTAAAGAATAAACAGGTAACCGCTGTTTGTCAAATACAGCACAGGATTATCAGTCTGCCTGCATGAGCAGACGAAATCCAATGAATTCATCCTTGTGGGTCGAAGCGTATCTGTGCCTGGCGGAAGACCTGAGCTGTGAGTCGCTGCTCATCCATGAACCACCCCTTGCACAGACCATGCCGCTGTTTTCCCGGCTGAAGGGATCGATTTCCGGTGACTTTTCATAAAACTTATCGTTAAAAAAATCTTCAACCCATTCCAGAGCGTTTCCGCTCATATCGTAAAGTCCCCAGTTGTTGGGTTTCTTTTTCCCGACCTGCTGCGTTCTCTTACTGCTGTTACCGCTATTCCAGCAATATTCGTCCTTCATAAGCTCTCCCCAGTAATACCCGGTATCGCTCCCTGCTCGACAGGCGTATTCCCATTCCGCTTCAGTGGGCAGACGGAAATATCCCCGTTTTCTTTCATTGAGATGGAGTATGAAGTCCCGGCATTCGCGCCAGGAAACATTGTGCACAGGAAGTTTATTGTTTTTTGTCTGGCAGGGATTATGCAGCGTGACATTCTGCCACTGTTCCTGCGTAACTTCATATTTCCCGAGCCAGAATCCTTTGGATATAACCACTTTATGCTGCGGCTGTTCACATTCTTCCTGCCCGATTTCACCCAGAGGGCTTCCCATCATGAATTCCCCTGGTGGAATCCAGACCAGTTCAATGGGTGATCCGATGTTAACCGTCATGGTTTTGAGGGCTTTGGCTCCTCCCCCGCAGCCACAGAGAATAACAACCAGGAAAGGAACCACTAGTCTGGCGATCATATGAATCCCCCCTCACAGCGAGATGCAAAAAGGATATCACGAATCAGATGGAAATTAACAGCAGGGCCGGATTAATAATCTTTAGCGCCGTAGCGTATACTCTGAAACCGGTCAACCCTCAAGGATTTTCATCCGAAAGCAGTATACTCTACGGAGCAAAAGCTCAATACATGGTCTTCTGCTCAATAAAAGCCTGCTCAAAAATCACATACCCCTGGTCCTGACAGCAGCAGCAATGGCCGGCACCAGCATGTTTTTCTCGTCTGCAGGGAGTTGTTTGCCCTGATGTGAGACATTGATCAAGTCACCGGCCTGCTTGACGGGAATGTTCAGATAATTCTGGAGAAAAGGCAGAAAATTCGTCATATTGATTCCGCCGCCGCCGGCGATGATCTCATCAATCCTGGTTTCGTGAAAACGGTCGAGATAATATTCAAAAAAAGCAAATACATGCCGAATGATCTCTGCAACGCTTTCCCTGATTGCCGCATAATTCTCAACATTTTCCTGCTCTTCCGTAATTTCAGGAAGAAAAATGGTCTCCTTGCGCATAATCTTCAAAGCCTGCTTCGGAATCAATTGCCTGTTCCTGCTCAGCTCATCGATAAAATTGGCCACACCTATGTTTTTGGTTATACTGAGCCTCAACTCTCCATTCTTGAAAACCAGCACTGTAAAACAACTGTGCCCAAGATGAAAAAAAGCCATGTTCTTGTTACGGTTAAGACCTGATTCAAGATATTCGTTAAAAAGATTCTGCCCGGTAAAACACGAGCAATCGATCATGACCGGGACAAAACCCAGTTTGTGTACCAGTTTTTCGATCTCCTGTGTATGTCTCTCCAGGATCACTTCAGCAACAACGATGTATTTTTTATTGTATTCACCAACCACCTGATAACTGAGATTAAATTTGTCGAGCGGCAGGGGCAGTACAGCCTGAAGCTTGGAACGGATCTGCTCTTTTGTGTTGTCCGGATCCAGCGGCCCCCTGAGAGAAATGATCTTGCTGAGCACAAAATTGTCAGGAAGCACAACCGCCATTTTACCTTTCTTCAATCCCATGCTTTCCAGAGCCTGCCTCAAACTGGCGGAAATTGCCCTGATATCATCGAAAGATGACTCGCTCAAAGCCGGAAGGCTGATGTTGCACTCGTGCGGAGTAATCGTGTAACTGTCCAACGCATAAGTCGCCCCTTCAATTGCGGAAAGTCGGACTATCTTGTGGCTGCTGTGGCCGAGTTCCAGGGAAACTGTAACCGCCTGTTTATTGAACACTGGTAGAACCTCCGATAAGTTCGCTGAATTCCTGGTGGGAAACTTCTCCGCACTGCAGTTTTTCCTTCAGCCTGGCGGCGATACTGCAGAAACCCGCATCCTCAGCTGTTTTTTTAATCCCTGACGGCAGTGCGCCTGCCATGACAGCGCACTTGATTTTCTCGTCCAGAGCCAGGATTTCGAATGTTCCCATCCGGCCAGAGTAGCCCTTGCCGCTGCACGCCGGACATCCTCCCGTCACACCCCTGCATGTGGAACAGACTTTTTTGAACAGCTTCTGGGCAACCAGCAGAGAAATACAGTCCAGAAAAAGAGAGGGTTTGATCTCAAAATGCTGGAGCCTGCCGAATATATCGAACACATCCCTGGCATGAATCGTAGCCAGCACCTGATGCCCTGTCATTGCGGCGTTAATGGCGATCATGGCCGATTCGCGATCCCTGATCTCCCCAATCATGATAATGTCCGGATCCTGTCGCAGCAGCGCTTTGAGTCCGACAGCGAAATTCATGCGCGGTTTCTCGCCGCTCCACGATTCGCTCGCCTGGGTTTGCGTAATCCCGGGCAGAGGATATTCGATCGGATCCTCAATGGTGACGATTTTTTTTTGCGGAAAACTTCTTGTCAGAAAAGACAAGGTTGCGTAAAGGGTTGTGGTCTTGCCGCTCCCAGTGGAACCGGACACCAGAATCAAGCCGGACGGATTCTGCAGCGAACTCTTGAAGATCTCCACTTGTTCCCCTGTAAGCCCTATGTTATCAAGCGAGAAGGAAAAATTACGGCGGTTCAGTATCCTGACAACCGCATTTTCGCCATAAAAAGCCGGGATCAGAGAACAGCGGCAGACAATCGGTCCACCTGTGTCCTGCTGTGAAAATTGTCCGTCCTGTGGCATTGTGTGTTCAGTTATATCTAAGCTGGAGACGATTTTCAGCCTGGTGATCAGAAGTTCCGCTGTCGCCCTGTCATGCGAATATTTTTCCACAAGCTCCCCGTGCAGGCGGAATTTGACCGACAAATCCCCGGCATTCCATTCAAAATGTATGTCACTGGCACCTTCACTCCAGGCCTGGCGCAGAATATCCTCCATCATCCTGATCACACTGTTCTCCAGCGCTGGAATTTCACGACCCTGCCTTAAGGATTTCTCCAGAGCCTGTTCAATGCGATTCTTTCCCGCCAGGAACGGTACAGCTTCGAGTCCGGTCTTATCCCTGATGATCTGCAACAATTCGGGATGCAGAGGGTGAGAAACCACAATGCGGACATACCCTTCGTTCCTGTCGACAGGAAGAAACCCGTATTCATGGCACAGGTCCGGAGAAACAAGCTGCAACGCTTCTTCCGCGGGAATGATTTCTCCATCGAAGACAGGAATGCCGCTGAAAATGGAATATGCCTGATTCAAGGATTTTTCATCGACTATTTCCGCCTGGAGCAATACATCTTCAATCCTTTTGCCGGTTTCATTCTGTCTGATCCTGGCCCAGTTCAATTGTGATTCCGAAATGATCTGGTTTTCCACCAGAATCCGTTCCAGTTTTTGAGGGCGAAGTTCTTCACCCGGCCAGTGAAAAGGCATTCCAACTCCCGGTTATTTTTTTTTGACGACTCTGGCACTTTTGTCAGGAGCCATGAAATTAAGGATTTCAGCGGCTTTTTTTTCTTTCATGCCAGTGAGTATTTCAGACAGAATCTCTACATCCAGGTTATCAAGAATCTTAGCCGCGCTTTCAGCTTCCATTCTCTCGTATATTCTGGAAAGCCTGGCGATCCGGTCTTTCTGGGACAGCGCCTCAGCTTCAATCAGTTCCGCTTCGCGGTTTTTCTCATCCAGCATAGATTCCATTTTTTTCATCTGCTCGATTTTGGAGTTGATCTCCGCCTCCCTGGAATCCAGCTCAATTTTCTTTGTCCGAAACCGGTCTTCCAATGTGGCAATGCCTTGCTGCTTCAGTTCAAGCTGCCGCTCCATCATTTTCAATTCCAGGATCTTTCCGTCCAGCATTTCCTGCTTTTCTTTCATCAGCTCTTTGATCTGTTCCTGATCAGAAAGCCCCATCAGGGAAGCCTGGCGCAGATATGTCCGCACCGGATTATACTGTTTGAAGCTCTCAGGTATGAACTGTCTGACATTGACCACTCCAATGTAATCAAAAAGCAGGGCTGTAGTTACAGCCAGAGAAAAAAAAACTGCCAGCAGCACCACTGACATCAAAACCTGTCCCTGCCTGTCCCGGTTCATTTTGAATATCGCTCCAGCACTTTTCTTACATAGTCCTTAGTCTCTTTGATCGGAGGAACCCCATTGTGGCGGTCGACACTCGTTGGCCCGGCGTTATATGCTGCCAGAGCTTTTTCCAGATCCCCTCCATAGCGAGACAGCAGCCCGGAGAGATAGGAAATGCCTCCTTTAAGATTATCGTCAATATCTGTCAGATCTTTCACACCCAGTTCAGAAGCCGTTTTAGGCATCAGCTGCATCAGACCGGTTGCCCCTTTGCCGGAAACAGCCTCAGGGTCAAAAGATGACTCGACACTGACGACCGCATTAATCAGATCCGGGTCAACGCCTTCGGCTTTGCAGTACAGTTCTATTTTCTGCAAAATTTCATCCCTTGAAGCGGTTCTGGTTTTATTTTCCAGAACCTCGGCGAATGAATGCCCGTCTGTTTTTTTTTCATCATTATCCGCGGCAGAAATAGACTTGCCTGCCGGAGTTTTTTTCAGCTCCTGAAATTTAGACCGCAGTTCCAGAATACGGTTCATCACGGTCTGCACATTCTCGATCATTTACCCCCCCTTGAGGCCAGTTCATCCATGAATTTCTGCATCTGCCGATTCTCCTCTTTAAGAAACTCTCCGTGTTTTTTTTCCTTAAGTTTTTCCATAATTTTCAGCTCTTTCATAGCTTCAGCGACAACAGACTGTGCCTCATCGATTATTTTCTCTGCTTCTTCCAGTTCCCTGTTCAAGCGGTTCAGCTCTTCCTTCATTCCCGACAAATAAAACTACCTAAACCTAAATTCCTCAACTAAATATTCCTTACAGGTTTTAATT
>JAQTRI010000235.1 GCA_028711905.1 Candidatus Wallbacteria bacterium
CCGGTCTGTCCGGATATGGAATTGATGGAATTGCCTGGGCTACGATGCTGACCTGCATAATATTTTCCACGCTTCTGATTTTTTCAGCAGCAGGAATCAGTGATTTGAAAACAAAGCATGTAACAGGCGTATTGCTGCCACTGAACGCTATTGGCTTGTTTGGAACAGCAGCCAGTTTTCATCATCAGGGATGGATGATCGTACTGCCCTTGCTGGTATGGGGAGTTTACCAGAGGCGTAGAATACGGAGAATTGTAAGAATTGGATTAAAACAATATGGCACAACATGATATGACGGGTGGGGTTATACTGGGGATCAGCGCATATCACGAGGATGCGGCTGCGGCGCTTGTTGTTGACGGCAAACTGGTCTGTGCCCTCGAAGAAGAGCGGATACGGCGCATCAAGCACTGGGCCGGATTTCCGTCAGAAGCCGTTAAATGGTGTTTGAGATACGCCTGTATCGGGCTCGGGGACATTGATTGTGTCGCTGTGGCGCGCGATCCCAGGGCACATTTTCTCGGAAAAATCAGGGCAGTATGCTCCGGAGGGGCAGGATTCGGATTCCTGAAAGACCGATTGCGCAATACCGCGCAAGTCTGCGATGTCAGGAAAGAACTCAGCAGATGTGCAGAGGAAGGTAAAAAAGCGCTGAAAGCTGAACTCTGCCCGGTTGAGCATCACAGAGCTCACATGGCATCCGCGTTTTATTATTCTCCGTTCAGGGAAGCGGCAGTGGCCTCCATTGGCGGGTTCGGCGATTTTCTGAGCACCATGCAGGGACATGGCAGCGGAAACAGGATCTCGATTCTCAATCAGGTGGCTTATCCATATTCGCTGGGAGTGTTTTACTCGGCTTTTACGGAATATCTTGGATTCGACAAATACGGGGACGAATACAAGGTGATGGGTCTTTCAGCCTCAGGCCGACCTGAATACCTGGGCCGGATGATGGAAATCATCCGGCTGGACAGTAACGGTCTTTACAGAACAGACACCTCTTTTTTTGATTTTCACAGGATCGGGAGAGACCGCACGGAATCAAGTCTTCCCCCAGGACTTACAGGATGTTTTACTGAAAAATTGACATCTGAGTTCGGACCACCGAGGAAAATCGACGAACCGCTGACTGTCAGGCATAGAAACATTGCGGCGTCAGTGCAGGCCGCTTTTGAAGAGACTCTTTTTCATATACTGAACCATCTGTGCCGGAAAACCGGCAGCAGAAATCTGGCTTTTGCCGGGGGATGCGCGCAGAACTCCCTGGCCAATGGCAAGCTTACACGAATGACACCATTTGAAAGGGTGTTTATTCCTCCTGCAGCGCATGATGCGGGAACAGCAATCGGAGCAGCCTTGACGGTCTGGCACAAAAAGTACAATCGCACAGAGCGCATACAGAACTGCTCCCCGTTTCTGGGTCCGGAGTTTTCGGATGACGAGATTTTCGCTGCTGCCCTGAGCAGGGGTCTGAAAGCAGAAAAACTGCCATTAGAGCAGCTTGTGGAGAAAACCGCGCAGGATCTCAATCAGGGATTGATAGTCGGATGGTTCCAGGGACGGACGGAATGGGGTCCGCGCGCATTAGGAAACAGGAGTATTCTGTCCAGCCCATGTTTTCCCGGTATCAGGGACCGGCTGAACACAGCCATCAAGAAGCGCGAAGATTTCAGGCCTTTTGCCGCATCAGTGCTCGAAGAATTTGCCTCAGACTTGTTCGATGATCCTCAGGAATCTCCATTCATGGAAAAAGTGGTCAGGGTTCGCCAGGATCGGGCCGGCCTGATCCCTGCTGTTGTGCATGTGGATGGCACCTGCAGGATTCAGACAGTGTCATCAGCCGACAACCCCGGCTTCTTTCAGCTGATTTCAGCATTCCACAGGGTTTCAGGAATTCCGGCCCTGCTCAACACTTCTTTCAATGAGCATGAACCGATTGTCAATACACCTGGGGAAGCATTGGAATGCTTTGCACGGAGCGGAATGGATGCGCTGGCTGCCGGGAGTTACTATATCAGGCGGGCCGGTCCCACCTGAGCAAATCAAATTGGAGTTTTTGGCAGTTCTCTTTGGCGTGGAAAGGAATTGTATTGTATCCTTGAAACATGGTGTTTCCGTTCCGGGTCGACAGATGTTCAATGTTCTGCTCTAATGTTGTGAGCAATCCATTCATCCTTTCAGCAGCCTTGCTTCTGCTTTTCAGTTTTTTCTGCACTCACCTGCTGTGCGGAGCGTTTTACTTTGTTCTGTTTACAGCAACTGGAGCTTTGCTTTTTCTGGTGCTGGCGCAGGTCTGGTTTACTCATCTTTGCGGATTAATCCCTGTTTTTATTCTATTTGGCTTCTGTCTGCCGGGAGATATCAGAAGCGATTTTATAATTGTTTTTGGCCTGGCTGCAGCTCTTGTGATTAAGAAGGTCGTCCTGGCAAGAAGCTCGATCCGGTTTGAACCGGCTGCAGTTCCGATGCTGGTGATGGCTTCTTTTCCTATGCTGTCGGGAATAATCAGTTACCTGAGCAACAGCGAAGGAGAACTCCTTTTGTCGAGTATAATGAAAACCCAGTACTGGTTCAGGGTGTTTATTCTTGGAATGCTGGCAAAATATGCCTGTTTCGACCAAAAGACCCTGAAAAAGAGTTTTGGCTTTTTTTACCTGGCCGCAATGCTGGTTTGCATTGAGGGGGTAATGGAAACCTTCAACATGATTCCAGGAAGCGTCCTGTCTGCGCTGAATGCGTTCATTCCTGAACATTACAGGGTTTTCCGGGTTGAAATGCTGACCTTTGAAAGCATCAGATCATCCGGGATTCTCGGAAGCCCCATAGATCTCGGATTCCTGGCTTTGTTCATGTTGTGGTTTACGGTTAATTTCCGCGAATCACTCGTTGTGAAATTTAACTGGAAACTGGCGGCCTGTATTTTTCTGATAACGGGATTTTTTACTGCTTCAAAGGTTTTCTTTTCAGGCGTGCTGTTCGTGGTTTTGTTCGAACTCTTCGGCCGCAGGCAGAGAAGATACCTGCTGGCTGCAACCACAGTTCTTGTTCTGGCTGCCATACTATCACTGAAAATGGCGGAACAGGGGCGTGCCCCCGCAAGTGTAATGCATGTGGTTTACAGGGTGAAACTGCTGACTGAACAGGGATTTTACGCTACATTTTTCAAAACCCGGTTTGACCCTGAAACCGGGAATCTTGCGCCATCGTTCAGGCGAATTTCCCAGAACCCCTGGTTCGGCGGCGGATTGATGCAGTTCAGGGAAGTCGTATACGGAGATTCATTTCACATAACAACCCTTGTTAATCATGGAATAGCCGGGCTCCTGTTTTTCCACATGATAATCTTATATTACATCCTGCGGCTGAAAACAATGTCGATTTCAGCAGAAGACCGTTTCTTGCGAAGCCTTGGTCACACTGTTATGTGCATGCTGCTGTTCAGTATTTTCGCCGGGATCGGCACTGATACATTCACCATGAGAAAACTGTCTGAGATCAATTACTTTTTTCTGTTTGCACTGATACTTACGCCATGGCACTCCCTGAAACACGAAACCAGGAAATTTTCAGATCAGCCGTCAGGGGGGCGATGATGAAAGTGCTGCATATTATTCCTCAGATGCATATCGGGGGAGCTCAGAGAATGGTGCTGAATCTGTGTCGTGAGCAAGCGGACACAGATGAAGTTTTTCTCTGCACATTGTTTGACCAGGGGAAAGATGTCATTTTACTCACTCACTTACCCGACAGTGTCCGGTATTTTAGACTTGGTAAGCATAGTGGATTTGACTGGCGTATGTTCTGGCGGCTTTTTCGCCTGATAAAAAAAATCAATCCAGATGTTGTACACACCCACCAGAGAGCCTTGCTGTACGCATTTCCTGCTCTGGCTGTTTTGCGACTTGCGGCTGTTCATACTTTTCATGCCATGGCGTTGCGAGAGGAACCGATTTGTCGGATCAGGAACTGCTATCGTTGGTTGTTCAAGGCAGCCAGAATTGAAGCTATCAGCGTTTCAAATGCAGTTGCAAGTTCATTGCTTGATTTGTGTGCCGTGCACAGCATGGTGATCAGCAACGGTGTCTCGATACCGGAAAAATCGGAGCGGTCAGAGACAGCCGGAAAAATGATTAAAAGCCTTTGTCAAACTATCCGCACAAAGGTTTTCATCAATGTTGGAAGGCTGGAGCCCGACAAGAACCAGCTGATGCTCATCAGGGTTTTCAACAGATTGATTTCTGAAGGCCGGGATGTTGTTCTGATGCTCGCAGGTGACGAGGGATCTATATCAGGTTACAGGGAAAAGTGCCTGGCTGAGGCCGGACCCGGGATTCATTTTCTCGGTATGATCAATGAAATTGCAGATTATCTTGCTGCGAGTGATGCATTCTGCCTGGCTTCTCTCACAGAAGGATTGCCGGTTTCCCTTTTAGAAGCCATGGCTCTTGGCATAGTCCCGATCTGCACGCCTGTCGGCGGGATTCCGGAAGCAATCTGCGACGGTGATTACGGATTCCTGTCAGCGGGCATTGATGAAGAGTCGTTTTACCTGGCAGTATTGACATTTCTCGAACAGGATCATTCACGAATCCAGGAAATCAGGCGTAACATTATCAGGAGGTATACTGAAAATTATTCGATCGAGCGCTGCGCAGGCTTGTATCTTGAATCATACCGGAATGCAGCAAGTGAAAACAGGGGTATTCCAATAGAGTTGCTGGTAGCAGGGCCTGAACTCTCTCAAGATTGCAGAAACCTTGGCGGCGCAATTGTTCTGCAAAACGATTTCTACAAATTCTGCAGAGAAAACCGGGTCAGGCTGAAGATTTTTCCGACCAACCGGATTAAAGAATCAGGACCTTTGCAGCTGATCAATTTCTGCCTGCTTGTGGGCAGCTTGCTTGCGCTGTTGAAAAAGGGACAACCTGTGATGGCGTGCTTTGCCCGGCGCGGATGCATGACTGCCGGACCGGTTTTCTGGATCATCTCCAGATTGAAAGGCAGCAAAATGATTCTCAGAGTTTTTGGCGGTAAATTCGACACGATTTTTAATGATTTCGGGCCTTTGATCAGCTGGTTGATGAAAGTCACAATATTGAAATCAGACCTCATTTTTCTCGAAACCCGAAGGCTTGCCAATGAAATCAGTGGTCAAGCCAATGTCAGGTGGCTACCTAATTCAAGATCCCGTGTTGAGGGGGTAAAAGGCTTTAAGGAATTCAGAAAAAAACTGGTATTTTTCGGGCATGTCAGGGAAGACAAGGGAGTGCTGGATGCGATCGCTGCTGCTGATATTCTTGGGTGTGAATATGAGCTGGACATCTTTGGCCCGATTCATTCAAGATCAATCACAGAAAAATATTTTTTGAAGCATAATGCCCGATATCGCGGAATACTGAATCCGAATCAATGCCGTGATGCCATGAAAAAGTACGATGTTTTGCTTCTCCCGACATTTTTCGATGAAGAGGGCTATCCGGGAGTTATCATCGAAGGATATTCGCTCGGTATTCCATGCATCACGACATTCTGGATGGATATCCCGGAGATGGTAAAAGATGGAATAAGTGGAATTCTGATCCGACCTGGTGATGTGAATGGAATTGTCCAGGCTGTCAAGACAATTGAAGCTGATTACGATAAATTTGCAGCAGGCGCATGGGAAATGTTTGATAAGTTTGATTCACAGCGTGTTTGTTCGGACATGATCAGACAAATCAGGGAATTGTATAATTGAATAAAGGAGGAATTATGGCTGACAATCGGAGAGACTGTGAGAGCGGAATCGACATCAGGTTTGTTACTGATATTCTGAAAGAAAGTACGGTGCTGATATTCGCAATCACGGCATTGTTTACGATAATCGGATTATTTTATGGGCTGCTTGGTGAAAAAACATATCAATCCGGGGCTAAACTGCTGGTGCTTCAAAGCACGGAGGGAGCAGATAAGTATGCGAAGCACGCTCAATCCGACAGTCTGAAGGCGCTGATTTCCTCAAGACCCGTAATGGAAGGTGCTGCTGCAGCCATGATAGAACAGTGGAAAGAAAACGGATGGATCCTGCGACCGTCAATCGAGCACAAAATCAAGCAGGTATTTGGCTGGCCGGTGT
>JAQTRI010000236.1 GCA_028711905.1 Candidatus Wallbacteria bacterium
GCATAGCCAATGGCGAGATCGAGCGCATCAATCTCTATGCCCAGGACTTCGCTAATCTGGAAAAGCGGGGTTACGGCTGGAGGGCTCTGGACAATGACGATTACAGGGCTGCAGGGGCTCCACCTTCTGAACTGGATGACTCTCACGCCAGTTTCGAGAAAAAGGTCGAAGCCAAACTGATCAACAAATTCATCGCTGAAGTGACAGTTTCTGTGCGCTGGCAGGAAAATACCACCAAGGGCCGGGAACTGCACCAGATGAATGTTCCGACACTCATTTCCAATCCCAAGCCGTTCTTTGAGTACAAGTAAAGGAGCAAGCCATGAAAACCAGAAAATCCGGTTTTTCCCTTCCAGAAATACTTGTTGTTGTGGCCATCATCGGCGTGCTTCTGCCTGTGCTGATCTGGTTCTACAACTCCAACTGGCTGATCTTTCACAGAACAGCCAAGCAGCAGGGCATCCAGGAAGAAATCCGCGACTGCCTCAACAAAATGATGCTGGATGTCAAATCCGCCTATTACATTGAAAAAGCGGACAATTCCTCTATCGTGCTCTATCGCTTTAACGGCGATACACTGAATGGAAAGAGCATCGACACATCAGCTCCTCCCGGACTGGATTACAAACCCGGCGAACTTGTCAAGGTCGAGTATGTGCTGGGGACAGACACCATCACATCCAAAGATGGCAGATACAAGACGCTCACCCGCAATATCGGCGGCAAAAAACGCGATGAATATCTGAGTCTCAGTGATTTTAAGGTTGTGGGGCTCAAACCGGACTCAGGCACTTATAAGTTCGCCAACACTACCAATATCGAGGAAATGGCCGGCATTTCTGTTTACATCAAAGGTGAATACGAGGATGCCTCAATGAAGGGCAAGGAACAGAAACTGGAGATCGAGACCAAGATGTTCTCGGAATATCTGCGCAATTACCTGATTTACGGCTATAAAAACGGTCCGCTTTTCAAGGAAGGCGGATATTTCACCAATCTCCAGCCCTTTGGTAAAGCCAATTACAACGGTAATCAGGAGTTTTAACAAGTAGGGGCGCAGCATGCTGCGCCCCTACTTTACCATCAATTCAGCTGCCAATTCCGCAATGGTTCTTTTGAAACCAGGATGCATGAAATTCGGGGCCAGTTCCAGCATCGGGTACAGGCAGAAATCCCGGTTGTGCATGTCATAGTGCGGCACAGAAAGTTCCTGTTCATGAATCACAGCCTGCCGGTAAAACAGGATATCAATGTCAATCACACGCGGGCCCCATTTTTGCTCGCGAAGTCTTTTCAGTTTATCTTCGATCTTCATGATTTCGTGCAGCAGGTCAACAGGGCTGTATGAAGTGTCAACCTCAATCACCATGTTGAAGAATTCAGGTTGTTGCGTGATGCCATATGGCTTGGTCTGGTACACGCTGGATTCGCGTTCAATCAAAAGCCTGTTCAGCCTGGAGAGCATGATTACAGCCTGGCTGAGATTTGTGAGCCTGTCTCCAAGATTAGAGCCAAGCCCCAGAAAAACCCCGCTGCTCATCGCTCCCGCCTGACTGTCACCTCGCAGCTGCCGATACCCGGATAAGGAACGCTTGGCTTGCACACAGTCACTTCTAAGCATTTTACATTTTCAAACCCCTGAAGCAGGCTGCCGGCGATCTGCCATGCCAGATGCTCAAGAAGGTTAAAGCTGCCACTACCCTGGATAACGGATTTTGCAGTTTCATAGATCCTGGTGTAATCAACTGTATCTTCGATCCTGTCACTTTTACAGGCCTTTGAAAGATCAACTTGCAGATCAAGGCTGACAAGCAGCTTCTGGCCCAGCTTGCGCTCCTCGCTGAACACTCCATGGTAGCCGTAAAATTCCAGTTTATTTAACCTGATCCGTTCCATCTCATCCTGCTGATTAAATCGTTCAACATCACATTCTACCATCAACAGCGGGGAAAAAAAACCGGGGAAATCCCCGGTTGTTAACATGATGCACAATAGCACTAATGAGGTATAATTCCAGCTGAATCTTCACCTTTCTTGTAAAGTGTGGCACAGTTTTGTTCGGCAATACAGGCTGATCCATAATTAACCCAGCCATATCCACCATCGCCCCAGCCTTCGCCCCAGGAATTCTTCAAAAGCCATGCACCTTTTGCAGTGTCCCATCCCACAAGCAGAATGGCATGGTCAGCACCACGACCACTCTTGTCAGCAGGCACATTGTAAACGCCACCTGAATAAGCAGCAAAAGCTTTTCCCTTTAATCCACTGGCTTGCACAACAGTCACCAGAGAACCCAGATAGTAAATTGCTGCACGCATGGTTTCCATGTCTTCGCCTTCAAAAAGGAATATTTCGGCAAGTTTATAGTCGCCTGCCACACCTTTGCATTCCAGACCGTCCTTGGCCTGATATTCTTCTTCACTCTCCAGAGCAGCTCCGTCAGAAACAAAATACTCGGAGCAGTCAAGGCATCCGCCATCGCAGCCATAACTCCATTTGTTGCAATTGATCAGGTCCTGCTCTGCAAGATCAACTTCTTTTGATTCATAGCACTTCACAGCATGTTCCAGATTGCCGGTTGCTGCAAAAGCCCAGCAGGAACCACATTCTCCCTGATCCTTGACCTTGGTTACGCCCTCGTTATCACGCCAGTCCCATGCTGCAGGCATTCCGTCACCTTTAGCGCTTGATTTGAGGTTCATTTTTTTAAACTTGGCCATTTTCTCAGCGCTGATAGGCTTATATCCACAAAGTTTTTCGATCGGATAATCCGGAATGGCATCCATTGAAACAGTAAAACTGTCGCCATGTTCGGCTGCGATCTTCTGAGCCTCGCGCAGCACCAGCGCTTTCTGTGCTCTGGTCAGCTTGGTGGGAACGAGGCTGTCAGTGGTCTCGGCAAACACTGCCACCGAGAAAACCACCACAAGCAGGACAATCAGTGCGGTTTTTCCTTTTTTCATCATACCCCTCCTTCTCCTTACTCGCTACTTATGACACGAGCTATATAGAAAATCTCTTCCTTAATCTAATTATACCCACCTATATCACCCTGGTCAATGGATTTCGCACAATGAATTCAGAATGGAGACAATCCCTTAGAACATCTCAACTGACGGATTTTCCTGGTCATTCACCTTAGTCGTGCGCACCGCATGACGGCTGTTCGGAAAAGTTTGCCGCAGAAAGCGCCAGGCCCGTTCACGATCCTGATCCAGTCCCAGCTTGCTGAAGCATAATCCCTTGAGATACAGGGAAAACGGCCTGAATTCGCCCGTGTCAGCCATCTGAGAGGCAAACAGCCTGCGGCAGGAAAGCACGCACTCCAAGTACATTCCTCCGTAGTATTGAGTCAGGCACAACTGATACAGCTTTCTGTGATCCTCTCCGCCAATGGCTAAGGCCTGCTCCATTAAACGGGCCGCTTTTTCATGCTGTCCCTGCTCCCTTGCTGCCAGTCCGAGACCAAAATACACCTCGTCTTCTTGCGAACCATAAAGCCGGGCCTGGCCGAACCGCTCCTCAGCCTCCCTGAACAGACCCCGCTCAAGCAGCCAGAGCGCCAGCTGAAAGTGTTCGCGCGGGTCAGCGCTTCCGCTCTCCACTGAATTCCTGATGGACATGAATGTCATTTTCCCTGAAGTAATCCGCTTGAACTGGGCGTAGAACTGCTCCCTTGGAATAAACCCTGAAATGCGGTCAATTTCTTTGAGCGCAGGGGTCAGAAACAGAACAGTAGGGAATAGTCTGACATTCAGCTGCTCAGTCATCCGCGGATAACTTGCAGGATCAACTTCAACCATGACAACCGCGAAATTATTAAGAAGTTCATATGTTTCCACATGCATCAGAACCAGAAACTTCATTCTCACGCATTCCTTGTCTGAAAGGCTGATAAAACTGACCATGAGCGGGCAGCCTCTTTGTCCGGCCTCCTTAGCGGCTTCCACCAGCACATTGGACGCCAGTGCAGCAGAATTGCCGAAAAACATGAGAACCACCAGTGTAATGAGCGCTGCTGATTTAACCATAGTTTCCTCCAGATTCAAATGCCGCGAAAAGCTTCACGGCTTCTTTTGCTTCTTTTACATCATGCACCCTTAGAATATCAGCCCCGCCTGAGAGGCACAGAGTATTTAAAACCGCAGTGCCGTTAAGCCTTTCCTCAGGCTGATTATCCAGAACTTTTCCAATCAGGGACTTGCGTGAAACTCCAAGCATGAGCGGGCTGCCAAGGCCACGCATAACCGGCAGGTTCCTCAAAACAGCATAATTGTCCTCAAGCCTTTTGCCGAAACCAATGCCTGGATCAAGAATAATCCGGTCCGGGCTGATTCCTGCCGCTATGGCGCACCCGCGCTTGCGCTCAAGCTCGAAATACACTTCGCTGATTACATCGTGGTAAAAAGGGTTCTGCTGCATATCAACAGGTGTTCCTTTGATGTGCATCAGGACAACAGCTGATTCTCCGGTTGCCAGTACTTCAGCCATACCCGGGTCAAAATCCAGCCCTGAGATGTCGTTGACAATCTCACACCCCAGATCCATGCACCAGCGGGCGACCTCGGACTTATAGGTATCGATGGACAGTGGAAGCGGAATCTGCCTGCGCAGTTCAGGCAGGATATCGCGCAGGCGGTTGATCTCATCAGAAGCATCGAGGCGCATTGCTCCAGGCCTGGTGGATTCAGCTCCGACATCCAGCAAATCCGCGCCATCTGATGCCATTTTTTCAGCTCTATTCAGCACTTCCCTTAATCCCTGAACGCGGCTGCCGGCATAGAACGAATCAGGGGTCAGGTTCAGTATGCCTGCCACATAGCGCCTGTCTGCCGGAAAAAATCTGCCGCATGCGCGAAAACCTGGAATCTGCTCCAGTCCGGGATATGCGTCCAGAGCGTTCCCCAGCTCGCGCAGAAACCTGAAATCCTGGCTTTTCAGCTTGTCGGCGAAAAGGCGGTATCTTTTCCTGTCTCCCAGAAGCAGGACATCGCTGTATGTGACGGAACGATTGCAGCAACCGGCAGAAACAGCGGCATCACAGCCGAGAGAAAGCATTTCCTGCTTGATGATATTAGCCTCTGTGGCAGGAACCTGGAATACTTTCAGATAAACAGCAAAGCCCTTGTCAGCCATCAGCAATGTCCCTGCGGGACTGGCTGAAATCCCGGCCATTTCATGCTCGAGATCAGCCCTGCACCGGCATACGATGGGCATGATTCTCACTGGGAGGATTCCCCGGTGAACTTGGCTCCTGCTGTCAGTTCATCATAAAGTTTTCTCAGTTTTTTCATATCATCCCACATCTGGTGCTTTGGTGAGCCCTTTTCCCTGGAATCGCTGCGAAGAAGATATGACGGATGATAAAGGGGCATAAGGAGTGTATCGTTTGAAAAAGAGAATATGCGTCCATGTTCCTTAGTAATGCTGAACTTGTCCGAAGAAAGCAGATACCCCCCGGCAATGCGTCCTAAAGAACCGATCAGGCGGGGTTTGACAAGTTCGATCTGACGCAGCAGATATGGCCAGCAGCAGTCCAGTTCTTCCTTCGATGGGTCGCGGTTATTGGGTGGTCTGCACTTGACTGTATTGGTAATGAAAACCTGGCTGCGCTCGAAGCCTGCGGCCTGCAGGATCTTGCCAAGAAGTTCACCGGCTTTTCCCACAAACGGCTGTCCGCTCTGGTCTTCATCAGCGCCAGGGCCTTCTCCGATAAACATGAGCGCAGCGCTTTCAGGACCTTCTCCGGGAACAGCCATGGTTCTTCCGACTGCCAGCGGACAATCCACACAAGCGCGGATACGCTCATTGACACCTGACAGGCTCAATCCTTCCAGGTCCGTGTACTTCAATGCCCCTCCACCCGATGTGGTCTTTTATCCTTCCTGCCGGCAGACCGCACCTTCCGGAAAACCATGTGAATCTTAAGCGCTTTAACAGAATGTGTGAGGCACCCCATGGAAATCAGGTCCACGCCTGAAGCGGCATATTTCACGGCTTCTTCAGGACCGATTCCTCCTGATGCCTCAAAAAGGGTCTTCCCCTTAGAAAAGCGCTGGGACAACGCAGCGATATGCTCAGGCGAGAAATTGTCGAACATGACAATGTCAG
>JAQTRI010000237.1 GCA_028711905.1 Candidatus Wallbacteria bacterium
TGGCCATAGCCATGGTGATTGCAGCAGTCAAAGTCGTTTTGCCGTGGTCAATGTGACCAATGGTCCCGATGTTGACGTGCGGTTTGTTCCTCTCAAATTTTTCCTTCGCCATCACTTACCTCCTGAGGTTTATGGTGTTTCCTTAGTGTTTCCAAGTATGGCCCAATGTATCAAGTTTGCCCCGACTTTGCAAAATACATGGAGCCCGAGACCGGGATTGAACCGGTGACCTTATCCTTACCAAGGATACACTCTACCGACTGAGCTACTCGGGCTCGATCATAGCACCTGGAAAATGGTGGGGAGAGATGGATTCGAACCATCGTAGGCAATGCCAATGGATTTACAGTCCATCCCCTTTAGCCACTCGGGCATCTCCCCGGATATCCTGGAGCCGGTGATGGGATTTGAACCCGCAGCCTACTGATTACAAATCAGTTGCTCTACCGTTGAGCTACACCGGCTTCTCAAGTGCACTAATTGTAAGAAGTGTATCACAGACAGTCAAAAGGGGAAAGAGGGAATATATATCAATATAATATCGAAATTCTATTAAAATCGTCTGATATCGCTTAATTACTCTTCTTCAGTTTTTTTTTCCACTGCAGATGTTCACTCAACGACCGCGAAAAATGATGTGTATTTCCCTCGGAAATAAAGTAGAGATAATCATGGCTTTCCGGATGCATGGCAGCGTATAACGATTTCTCACCTGGCGAGCAGATAGGACCCGGCGGCAGACCGGCATGCATGTAAGTATTGTATTCAGATTTTATTTTCAGGTCTTCCAGCAACAGCCTTTCTTTATGAGTTCCGAGCGCGTAAAGCACGGTAGCACAAGATTCCAGAGCCATTTTTTTGCGCAGTCTGTTGTGAAAAACCCCTGAAATTCTGGATTTTTCAGCATCCACAACAGCTTCTCTCTCAATAATCGAGGCCAGAACTACTGATTCGAATGTTCCGAGAAAAGTCGTTTTGTCCCCGGAAACCCTTGCCAAAGCACGGCTGAACTGATTCAGCATGGTCCTGATAACAACTTCGCGAGATTCTCCGGGCCGGAAATGGTATGTCTCAGGAAAGAGAAAACCTTCGAGCGTGGCAGGGATCATCCCCAGATCAGGCAGATTATTCGCATAAAAACCGGCGCGGCCGGATGCCGCAATGAAACTGCCGGAAGCACCACACCCTTGTTTTTCCAGCAAAGTCGCTGTCAAGGCCAGGGTCAGTCCTTCCGGAACAGTGATTTTGATCAGAAGAGTTCTTTCCCTCTGCAGCTCAGAAGCCAGAGTGGCAAAGCACCGGATACCTGCAAGCTCGTGTTTTCCAGGTTTCAACCGCCGGTCAGCGCCGGTGAGCTTTAAATAAATGAGAAAAGGTGTTTCAAACCTGAGCACACCTTCCTGTTTCAGAATTCCGGCGAATTCTCTGGCGCTCATTCCGGGAGTGAAATCAACTGTTTTATCGATCTCCACAGGCGAAAAAATAATGGCAGCAGTCACGCAACCGGCTGAGAGCAGGAAAAGTGTCAGTCTAATCCAGCGGCTCGATCTCATGTTCTTTCATTTTGCGGAAAAGGGTAGCCCGGGAAATTCCCAGTATCAGTGCCGCTTCATCCCTGCTTTCCGAGCACTTGAGTGCAGACTCCAGGGCCAGTTTTTCCAGTTCCTTCAGATTGTGCGTGGGAAGACAGCGTCCCCCTGTCAAAGACTGCAATTTATTCCGAATCTGCTCGCTGACATGGTCGATAATAGATGAACCGGGTTCTGAAAAAATGATTTCTCTCTCAACCAGGTTTTCCAGCTCTCTGACATTCCCGGGCCATGAGTATCTGCGATAAGCCTCGATAACTTCAGTGGAAAACTTCAGACCAGGTTTCCCGATTTTTACCGAGTATTTCTCCACAAAAAAATTCATCAGCTCAACAATATCAGCATTTCTTTCCCGCAAAGGCGGAACATTGATCCGCACCCGGTTGACCCTATGATACAAGTCGGTCCGGAATTCACCACTCCGGCACATTTCTTCCAGGTCCCTGTTAGTGGCGCAGACAACTCGGAAGCCCGCCTCTTCCTCATGGTTTGAACCTATCGGGCAGAATCGTTTTTCCTCAAGAACACGCAGGAACTTGGATTGCAGGTCATAAGGCAGTTCCCCGACTTCATCAAGAAAAAGCGTACCTCTGTCAGCAGAAGAACATTTTCCCTGGCGATCGGCAATGGCACCTGTGAAAGCACCTTTTTTAAAACCAAACAGCTCACTTTCAAGCAGTTCACGAGGCAGGGCCCCACAATTTACAGCCACGAATCCGCCGCTCCGTCCGGATAAGCTGTGTACTGCCTGAGCGATCAGTTCCTTACCGCAGCCGGACTCTCCGCAGATCAGCAAGGCTGTGTCCACGACAGCCACCTTCCTGACCAGGCGCTTGAGATCAAGTAAACGGCGGCTGCTGCCGATTAAATCGTCAATGGTGTAAAAGGCTTTAGACAATTCAGATGACGCCCGAATCGCGCAGAAGACTCACTGTCTTCTCAGCGACCTCAGCAGGCGAACCTTCCAGAATCAGACCCTTTTCCCTCTTTTTGGGATTGAATACTTTCTTGACCTTGGTCGGAGACCCTTCCAGTCCGATTAAAGCTTCATCGATTTTCAGGTCAGCCGCCTTCAAACACTCGACCTTGTTTTCGCGGAAAGCCTCGAAAATAAGGTCAATGCGGGGAAAACGGGGCGTGTTAAGTTCCCCGACCGCAGTCAAAAGCACCGGCATCGAAGCTTCGATTATTTCATGACCATTGCCGATGATGCGCTCAGCTGTGAGAATTTTTCCCTTTAATTCCAGTTTTCTGACATAAGTGATCTGTGGGATTTTAAGGAATCCCGCCAGCTGTGGTCCGACCTGAGCCGTGTCACCGTCAATAGCCTGGCTGCCGCAGATAATCAAATCGAAATGGCCGAGTTTTTCCACAACCTTGCTCAAGGTGTAGGCCGTAGCCCATGTGTCGGCACCGGCGAATTTGCGGTCAGATACCAGATAGGCCTTGTCGCCACCCATGGCCAGCGCTTCTACCAGGGCTTCCTTAGCCTGGGGCGGTCCCATGGTAACAATGATAACTTCTCCGCTATGCTTGGACTTCAATTCCAGAGCCAGTTCCAGCGCATGCTTGTCATCAGGATTAATGATGCTGAAAACGCCCTCGCGTTCAAGAGTCCCTCGTTCTTTGTTGATTTTCACATCAGTGATACCGGGCACCTGCTTGATGGGCACGATGATTCTCACTATTCCTCCAGAGCATTGTTTATTCGTCTTTCTACAACAATATATTACAAGGATTTCTTTTTGGCAACATTCAGGAAGGGAATGGGTTTCAAAAATAAATCGCCGTGCGAAGCAAATGTATTGTAGGGGCTGGTTGCACCAGCCCGGGCGGATCACAGATCCGCCCCTACAGGAATATACCGCCGAACGAAGTGCAACGAAGTATTCCGGTGAATTTCAACAATATTCATCACCCCTTGTAAGGCTGTTCAAAACGACCAGGTGCGAAGGATCATGAGACAACATGAAACATTGTAGGGGCTGGTTGCACCAGCCCGGGCGGATCACAGATCCGCCCCTACAGGAATATACCGCCGAACGAAGTGCAACGAAGTATTCCGGTGAATTTCAACAACCGAATAAAAGTGAGTTGGCCCCATTGGGGAATGGGGCCAGGTCGGGAGTAACCGAGGGTTGGGGGACCCTCGATACTTGGGGGTCTTAGGGATATTTACTTAAGGATAACCTTTGTGCTGGTTTTTCCCTTGACGACTTCTTCCACGATGTCGATCTTGTTTTCGCGCAGAAGCCATCCGAGAGCCAGCGATGTTACCAGATCCGGATAATCAGCTTTAAGCGCATTCTTGATCTTGGTGACAGCCTGTCCATTTTCGCTGTTGAGCAGATGCCAGATTTCTCCTGCTGCGTAGCCTACCTTGGTAATCATCGTTGCCATCCTCCATTTGATTCTCGTAATCAGCTTTTCAGCCGGTTTTCAGGTTTTTCAGAAATATAAGCAATCATCATGCCAACTTCTGGAAACACTAAAATCAAGCCTTTCCTTGAATCTAACGCTTGATCTGAAATGAATGCGTGACTAAAAAGTGATCAAACCGGTGTTTAATAATCAGTCAGATGTTCTCTTCGAAAAACCAGGTCTTGAAGCAGCGCCCGATACGAGCCCAGAAACCGTCACCAGTATTATGCAACTCATTAACCAGCTTGTTGCTGCTGGTTTCCAGTTCCCGAATCTTGGCTGCCAGACCTCCGTTCAAGTCGGCAAGATGACCAATGGCTTCTTCCTGCTTTCGGATCTTTTCCTGGAGAGACTCGAAGTACTCAGGCATTTTTTCGATCTGCTGCAGTACTTTGGCCATTCTCATCTGTTTTTCCTGCATGAGCTGCTGCCCGGTCACAATCTCGCTCAAGGCAATGGCATTATCGCAGAGGATTTTTTTCAGGTCATTCTGCATGCGCATGACCCCATCCACAGCTTCCCGGGCAACTGCCGGCGAATTCTCGTCTTTGATTATGGAAATGGCCGGTAAATTTTCTGAGCGGAGGGTGGCCTCAATCTCGCCCATGGGCATACTGTGCTGCTTGCAGAGTGTACGGATCTTGAGCAAAAGGTTGATGTCCTTTTCCTCGAAAATGATGCTGTTAAAAGGTCCTCTCTTCATGGGTTCGAAAAACTCACGGAACCTCTTGAGATAGAACCGCAGCGTGGTTTCCTTGATGCCGGTGACTCTCGCGACATCCTGGAGGCTGAAGGTTTCAACCGTGCCTGTCATCTTTCCTCCTCGTGCCCTGGAAGAAGTTTATACTTTTCCATCTTGCTTCTCAAGGTGTTGCGGTTTATTCCCAGCAGAGAAGCTGTTTTCACCTGATTTCCTGCGCAACGGTCAAGGACAGAGCGGATCACGGCCAGTTCCACACGGTCAATAATGCGATCAAAAATATTTCCGCTCCCGCTTTCCATGAGGCGGGAGCACTCAGCGCCGATCAATGTTTCAATGTCTGAGCCCGGAATTGCACCGCTGTCAGAAACAGTCTGTGCCTCAGGAAGATTGATGTGCTCGGGTGGAACCTCGATATCCCTGCAAACTGCAAGAGCGCTTTCAACGACATTCTTCAATTCTCTGATATTTCCCGGCCATGAGTGCCCCAATAGCTTGCCTGTGGCCGCTTTGGACAAAGACCGCACAGGGCTGTGATACTGCAGGTTATAGTTCTGAATAAAGTACTCGGCCAGAACGGGAATGTCCACTTTTCTCTCGCGAAGCGGAGGAACATGAATGTGTACAACTTTAATCCTGTGATAGAGGTCTTCACGGAACTTGCCGTCCCTGATTGCTTCAAGCAGGTTTTTATTGGTGGCTGCGACAATCCTGATGTCGACCTTGATCGGCACATTGCTGCCGATTCTTACGATCTCACGCTCCTGAAGAACACGCAGCAGTTTGGCCTGTACCTCCACATCCATATCCCCGATTTCATCAAGAAACAGAGTGCCGCCGTTTGCCAGCTCGAATTTACCGACTTTGGCGTTCTGAGCTCCGGTAAACGCGCCTTTTTCGTGCCCGAAAAGCTCTGATTCGATCAGGTTCAGAGGTATAGCCGTGCAGTTAACGGCTAAAAAGCATTTCCCGCTCCTCTTGCTGCTGTCGTGAACCGCTCTGGCTAAGATTTCCTTGCCTGCCCCGGATTCGCCTGTCAGCAGGACAGTAACATCAGAAACGGAAATCCTGCCGATCAGCTTATAGATCTCGTGCATCTTCTCCGACTTTTCTATGACCGCCCCGGGAATTTCCTTAGATTCACCTCGTTCACTGGTCATCAGAAGCTTCCTGGTAGTCAGGCTCTTTTCCACAACAAACAGAAGATTGTCGATATCGATAGGCTTGGCCAGGAAATCGTAAGCTCCCAGCTTCATGGCCTGGATCGTAGTACTCATATCGCTGTATGCGCTGACCATGATGACCATGACCTGATCACCGAATCGCTCCTTGATCGTAGAAAGCAGTGTCATGCCGTCAGTTTCAGGCATTTTGATGTCCAGAACAGCCACATCCACA
>JAQTRI010000238.1 GCA_028711905.1 Candidatus Wallbacteria bacterium
GCTGTACTCATTTCTGAGGAGAAAGGAGTTTTCCAAAGCGCTTAAGGTTACCGAAGAACTGACGCGTTCTCGGCCATGGGATAGTGAATTGAAGTTCTGCAGAGCAGTGCTTTTATTCCATAACGGTCACCCGGGCGAAGCTGTAGCAATTCTGGAAAGCCTGCCTGAAGGCAATGCCGATGCCTCTTCAATGCTGGGTTTTCATTATTACCTGAATGGGAAAATTCGGAATTCTCTCAGATACTATCAAATGACCGTCCGGAATGAAACCGACATGTTACAGCGCAGAAACTGGGAAAGGGCTGTGAAGCAGCTGCGGCGCAGATAAAAAAGCGAATCATGTTGAGCAATAGTTGCGTATTTCAACTGTGAGGACTTATCCTGAAGAGGTTGGAAACATTGTTTATGAATACATTGCTTTTTATAGTCTGCCTGTTTTTGGGGGTCGCGACTCTTGCGGCTGAAGGCACTGGAGAAGACCTGTTCCGTGCTGGAGAGTACCGGAAAGCAATTGATGCGTTTGATAAGGAACTGGAGCAAATCCCAGGAGACCCGGAGATATATAATTTTCTGGGGGCTTGTTATTATCAGCTTGGTTTTCCGGCTGAAGCTGAGGATTGCTACCTGAACTCCCTTAAATTAAAGCCGGATTATGCTTTTCCCCATCTCAACCTTGCGCTTCTATACCTTGATCTCGGAGAAGAAGAAAAACTTTGGCAGACCGGCCAGAAACTGGTAGAATATTATCCAGACTTCTTTTTCGGATACCTGGCCCAGGCATATTGTCTTTTTCAGAAAAACCTGTTGCCTGAAGCCGGAAGGAAAGCCGAGGAAGCCTATTGCAGGATCTCCAGAAAAGATCCTTACTTGAGGGAAAATGATCGAAATTATCTGTATCTTCTGCTGCTTGAGCTGCGGCGCAAGATCAGGCGGGCCGGTAGTCTGTAATTGCAGTCCTCCGGACCGCTTCGGCAGTGATTTTTCATTCTGTGAAAAGTATTTTCAGATAATATAATCAAGGGGGCGTATGATGTGGGAAAAACTAATGTCAGTCAAAGGCAGCAAGTTCGAAGAAAAAGGTGACAATCTGGTCAAAAACGGGAATACCAAGCAGGCCAGACTGGAATATCTGAAAGCTCAGGAAATCTATCGCCTGCATCAGATTGAAAAGCCAGATCTTGAAGAGAAAATCGCCATCCTGGACAAGAACCTCAGGACTGAGCATGAAAAGAGCGCAGATCAGCTGGAACTTGATGGTGAATTGAGCGCAGCCCTGAATGAACTGGAGTTTCTGCTTTACCTGGAAAAAGATGAGAACCGGAAAAACAGCATAATTGACCGCATTGATGCTTTGCAGGAAAAGCTTGACAACAAACAGTCTGATGAAGCGGCGCAACGCTTTTTTGAAAGTGGCAATAGACTTTTGGGAGAGGGCTGTACTGCTGAGGCTATAGTGGAATTCAAGGAAGCACTCAGGTTCGAACGGATCAGCCTTGAATTGCGCAGTGAGATTACCGGTAAGGTCAAGGCTCTGGAAGCTGAATTCGCCGATATTTATCTGACACAGGCCCGCAAGTATGTGGCCCATGGCAAACAGGCTCTGGCTCTGGCGGAATTTGAAAAAGCATTGTCTTTTCTGGAATTCAACGAAGAAACCCGAAAAAAGGTCATCAAGGAAATGGAAAAACAACAACCAGCCGGTGAAGGGGAAGACATCAGTGATGAGGAATGGAACGAAGCTTACGGCTCATTCCGCGAAAGCCTGAATTCTTTTCTTGGATTTGATTACCGTCCGGCAGCCAATGTAGTTCCCTGCCTGATGAATCCTAACTGGGAAAACTATCTGCGCGCCAGAAACCGTCTGGGAGGTTTATACTTGCGCAAAGCTGAAAAAAATCGCGATTCAGGCAAACTGCACTTAGCCCTGAAACTGTTTCATGAAGCGGCAAGTTATTTTGATCCCGCAGACGAATGCAGCCGTGAGATTAAAAGATCAATCAAGGAACTAAAAAACAAGATCGGTTGATATGGACCTGGAAAAACTGGCCGGAAGAATCAAGGATCTGCCGACTCTTCCGGTAGTGATAAACAAAATCATCACTCTGGTTGAAAACCCCAAAACTTCGGCTGCAGATCTTGCCGGAGTGGTCTCTCGCGACCCGGCGCTGACCGCGAAGATTCTGTCGGTTGTTAATTCGGCTTTTTATGGTTTTCCCAGGAAAATCGCTACTATTTCGCATGCAGTCATGATTCTGGGGTTTGGGGATATCAAAAACATAGCACTCTCGGTTTCGGTTTTTGACATGTTCAAAAAAGGCCGTAAAAATCCCGGCATGAATGTTGAGGATTTCTGGAAGCATTCCATCGGCACAGGGGTGTGCTCCAGACAGCTTGGTAAAAGGGTGAAATACCCTGAAGCCGAGGAAGCCTTTATCGCGGGGCTTCTGCATGATGTCGGGAAAATCGTTTTTCTGCAGTATCTCGCTGATGAGTATCACGATGTACTTTCCCTCGCCAGAGAAGAAAAAATCTGGATCAGGGACGCGGAAATGCGCGTGCTGGACGGCAGCGATCACTGCGAACTTGGGGGGCTGATTGCTGAAAAATGGAAGCTGCCATATCGCCTTGTCAAAGTGATGAAATTTCACCATGAACCGACTGATTCCGGAGATGACATTGATATGCTTACCGCTCTTGTTCATGCCGGAGACATTTTTGCCAGGGCCCGCCGGATCGGTGATGGCGGGGACGGGAACTTTGTGCCATCCCTCCATAAAGAAGTATGGTACAAGCTGAAAATCGGGGCTTCCGAGTTGAACAAGATTTATGAAGAACTGGAAGAGGAAATGAAAAAAACTGAGGAGTTTCTGGAACTGGCTAAATGAGCGAACGAGAGAACGACCTCTTAAAGGAGATTTCAGATCTCAAAGACGCTTATTTTAATCTGCTCTCCAGCCTTTATCGCCTGTCTGAAGCGGTCAGCTTCAAGTTTCGCCTCGAAGAACTTTTTCAGATCGCTTTGGAATTGTTGAATACCGCTCATCCATTTTATTACGGATCTATCTATTTGACCGATGAATTCGGATACCAGCGCCGCTTTGCTCGCGGTAACGAAGCCAACGCTTCGCGAGTCGGCGGTATGTCAAACGATCTGTTTCCATGGGTGACATCAGGGAAGAAGGTTTCGGTACTGCCGGATTTCGATGAAACAAGCGGGAAGGATCTGGGGAGCGTTGTCATGATTCCGCTTCTTTTCCAGGATGACGCTCTGGGTCTGATCTGCCTTCTTTCAGAGCAGCCGGCTGACCAGTATGTCAAGCAGGACCAGGAGCTTTTCACCATTATCGGCAATCAGACTGCTGTAGCCATCAAGAATGCCATGCTTTATTCAGTGATGGAAGACAAGAACAGGGAACTGGGCAACCTGAAAAACTATCTGGAAAACATTTTGGAAAACATGGCCAATGCCATTATTGTTTCCGACCTGTCAGGGACAGTCACTGCTTTCAACCGTTCAGCCGAAGTGCTTACCGGAAAAAAATCCGAAGAGGTTATCGGCCGTCACTATCTTGCTTTGTTCGGATCCGGGACAGGCGAGCGAATCAGCATGGCAGGCAAAAACGCTGTTGATCTTGCCAGGGTGGAGGTGATCGAAGAGGAGATAGAGGCAGGAGGCAGAAAGATCCCTGTGGAGATCACTATTTCTCCCGTCCGCCTTATTGATAAAGGGATTTCAGATTTCATTATTTCCTGCAGGGATTTGTCGCAGACCAGAGAGATAGAGCGGCTGCGTGACCTGGATCGGATGAAGTCTGAGCTTCTTTCCAATGTGTCGCACGAGCTGAAAACTCCTCTGACTTCGATCAAGGCTTACAGCGAAACACTGTTAAACCTTCTGGATTCAGGAGAAAACGATCCGGAAACAGAGAGAGAGTTTATCGGCATTATCGACAAAGAAGCCGAGAGACTGACTGCTCTCATCGATGAACTGCTGACATTTTCCCGCCTTGAAGATGGTCGCGTCGAAATCAGGAAAGAGCGGTTTGACCTGGAAGAAATGATCCGTGAAATCATTACTTTGATGAAAGAATCCATTCGCAAAAAAGAAATCCGGTGCGTTTTTGATTTGCATGATGGTATTTTCCTGATGTCAGATAAAGAAAAGGTCAAGCAAATATTGGTAAATTTGGTTGGTAATGCGATAAAATATAACAAGGATCGTGGCATGATCAAGATTTCGACCAGAAAGGTCGGAGATTCATGCCTGATCAAAGTGGTTGATACTGGGCTGGGGATTCCCAGGGAATCCCTGCCTAAGATTTTCGAGAGGTTTTACCGGGTCGACAATTCCCTGACCTACGAGGTCTCGGGAACAGGGTTAGGCTTAGCCATCTGCCGTGACCTGAGTCAGTTGTGTGGAGGGCGGATCGGCGTGAAGAGCAGGGTGAAGTGCGGCAGTGTGTTTGAACTGTATCTGCCGCTGGAGAACTGAATGATTCATCTGATTCCAGCCGAAGAAGTTGATGCAAGGATTGCCTCAATGTGTTCCGGGCAATCGAAATTCCGCATGCCCGGAAAAGAACTGGCCTGCATATCCCTGCCGAATGTTCAGGATGATCTGGAATACCATCTGATCATGATCGAAGCGGGAGGGGAAAAGCTGCTCCTGGTTTCTGACTGCCCTGTAGATGACCCGTGCGTTGTCACCCGCGCGGTGACTGAATTCCATCTGTCCCGAGAAAAGCTTCTGCAGGCCCAGATCTGTGGCTTAGAGGCCTGCCAGTCCGACAGTATGGAAGCCCTGACCGGCTTGTATGAGGAACTGACCGCGCTGTATGATTTAAGCAAGCTTACAGGTAAAAAGGTCATCACATTTTATGATGTCGATCAGTTGATGCGCGAAATTCTGCTGCTGATCGCCGAAAGCGGGATATTCAGCGCTACCCGTGTGGTAATAGCCATTCTGGATGGCAGCGGCGAACAGATCAGGAAAATAGCCGGCTGGAGCAGAGAGGGAAATGATATTTCTGCGCTTCAGCCCGGTTCGCCTGAGTGGGAGGAACTCTCGCCTCTGATGGATTACACGCTGGACAACAGGCGGTCTTTAATGCTGCCTCAGGAGGCCGACCTTGCCGGAATAAGGGGGGAATTGCAGGCCCCGGCTATGTTGATCGAGCCGATCTTTTCGGCTGAAGAAAAGAAAATGGGCAGCCTCATGGTGGCCAAAAGCAGCGGGGTTTTTACTGAAAAAATGAGGAATTTTCTGGGTGTCATCGCTTCCCATGTCAGCCTGATTGTTTCGCTGGGAAACACTTTCCAGGAAGTTCTGAATAAAAAGAAAATCGAACGGGAACTGGAACTGGCTGCCGAAATCCAGAAGAAGCTGCTCCCTAAGAAGCAGCCTTTTCTCATGGGATGGGATGTTTTCGGATTGATGCACACAGCCAGAATAGTCGGAGGAGATTATTTCGATTATTTTATCGATGAGGACAGGCGCTTTCTGAATGTGATCATTGCGGATGTTTCCGGCAAAGGGATTTCCGCGGCTCTGGTGATGGCTACTTTCCGGGGAATTCTTCGTACCATGTTCGAGGAAACCAGCGACCTGGTGCAGATTGTTGAAAAACTCAATATATCTCTGCGAAAGGATGTCGAAGGAGAGAAGTTTGTCACATTGTTTTTTCTGAACCTGGAACTGGCAACAGGCAAGGCTCGATTCATAAAGGCCGGACACAATCCGCCACTGGTTTATACGAATGATGTGGGAACGATCAGCTATCTTGAAGCGCCGGGCCTGTTTCTGGGGATGTTTGATGACCTGATGGTCGAAGTCAGGGAACATGAGTTCGCACTTGGCGATGGGTTGCTTTTATACACCGATGGAGCCACAGAGATTGTGAATGCTTCAGGTGAAGAATTTGGTATGGAAAATCTGGAAAATGTTTTCACTCAGGGCCTGAAGCATGAGGGTATAAAACTCACACTGGACGAGATTTATAACAGCATCGATCATTTTCGCGTAACTATGGACCGGTTTGATGACATTACTCTAATCGGCATGAAAAGATTCGACTTTGTCAGCGGAGAAT
>JAQTRI010000004.1 GCA_028711905.1 Candidatus Wallbacteria bacterium
TGTACTGGATGAAATACTTATGCCTGCCATGCAAAGCGCTGGAGAATTATATGAACGGGGAAGATTCTATCTTCCGCAGCTGCTCGCTGCAGCCGAGGTTATGCAGGGTTGCGCAGAGCTACTGGAGCAGAGATGTCCCGGTACAGGAACGGAGTCTAAGAAAAAAGTGCTGCTGGCATCCGTTGAAGGCGATGTACACGACATAGGTAAAGGCATTGTTTCTATGCTTTTACGCACCTATGGCATCAGCGTGAAAGATCTGGGAAGAGATGTTAAAAGCTCAGCAATCGTCGAGGCTGTAATGAAGGATAATGACATTGCCGTGGTCGGTTTGTCTGCGCTGATGACAACCACGATGATACAGATGAAAAAAGTCATTGATGACCTGAATGTGAACGGGTGCAGGGATCGAGTCCTCGTTGTGGTTGGAGGAGCGGTAGTCACTGCCGGATATGCGAGTGAGATCGGGGCGGATTTTTATGCAGGCGATGCTGAGACTGGAGTGCGTTATATCAGGGAGAAGGTCAAATGATCGTCACCACAGCCAAAAAGCTCGAAGAAATCATAGTTCACATCGACGGCAAAAAGGTTTTTCTGATTGGTTGTGATATATGTGCTAAACTGTGCCGGACCGGGGGGGATGAGCAGATAGCCCAGTATGCGGAGATTATGCGTGAACTCGGTTTTACTGTTGTGGGAGAACGGCAGATTGAGGGTGTTTGTAATGAGCTTCTGGTCAGGAAATTCATGCGCGATAATCAGACGGTGCTTTCAAGCGCGGACACATTTTTGATTGCTTCCTGCGGCAACGGGGTGCAGGTTTTCAAGGATTTCGTGCCGGAAAAAACAGTACTTCCACTTTTGAACACCTTGTTTCTCGGTTCCATGAAAACACACAGGCAGTTCCAGGAGCGATGCTACATGTGCGGGGACTGTGTTGTAGGAATCACTGAAGGGATATGTCCTAAGACCCAGTGCGCTAAATTTATCAACAACGGGCCTTGCGGGGGTTCGATCAATGGCAGGTGCGAGGTTGACCCCGACCGGGAATGCGCCTGGTACCGGATTTATGAACGGATGAGGGAGAGGGGCAGGGAACACCTGCTGGATGGAATTTTTCTGCCCACCAATCACTCACAGGACCTGATCCCGAGAAAGATGGAATGTGATGGAAAAGTACCAGACGCAACTGGAAAAAAAACTAAATAACAGAGAATTCCCGGTTACAATCGAACTTTTTTCCGTCAGAGGTACGGGAATAAAGAGACTTTTATCCACAGCCGAGCGTCTGAAGGGGACAGCCACTGCATTTAATATTACTGACAACCACAGGGCGACGATGCGTGCCTGTCCTATGAGCATCTGCGCCAGGATCGCAGGCATGGGAATAGAACCTGTGCTTCAGGTTACTTGCAGAGACAGAAATCGTCTTGCGCTTCAGAGCGACTTGCTGGGCGCGAATATTTTAGGCATCAGGAATGTGCTGGTAATCACCGGAGACCACCTGAAGTTTGGCGACAATCCCACCGCGTATCCGGTTTTTGACTTAGATTCCGTCCAGCTGCTTCAATTCATGAGTGGAATGGAAAAAGGACGGGACTCTTCAGGGCAGAAATTGCACGGAACACCGAGCTTTTTCAAGGGAGCGGCCATCAATCTGTGCGCAAGCCCGGAATGGATCCATCTGGCCAAAGCCAAGAAAAAAATCTGTGCCGGAGCCGATTTTTTTCAGACACAGCTGATTTTCGACCCGGAACTGGCGTTAAAGATGAAGAACAAAATCAGCGGGGCATTCATGCTGGCAGGGGTGACGATTCTGAAAAATTATGCTTTTGCGCAATATCTGAAAGATAAGATTCCGGGTATTGTCATGCCGGATGAGGTGTTACGGAAAATGCTGAAAGCAGGCGATGAGATTCGGGCCGGAATAGAGATTGCGGCAGAGACCGTCCGGGATTTGAAAGATCATGTTGATGGCATTCATTTTATGGCCCTCGGTATGGAAGAGTATATACCTGAGGTTCTGAAAAAAGCAGGAATCAGCTGAAGGGATCCGGGCTTTAAACCACCCGAATTTCGGCGGCCAGTTTGAAAATCGGCAGGTAGATGGCCAGCAAAACCAGGAGCACGATAATTCCGAGGATAATGATCAGCATTGGCTCGATGAGTGAGATAAAGGTCTTGGAAAGCAGATCTATCTCTTTTTCATAAAATTCGGCAAGGTAAAGCAGCATTCTGTCGAACGAGGCCGTTTCCTCCCCGATTTCCACCATTTCAATAGTCAAAATCGGGACAATGGGAACTTCTCGGAAAGATTCGGCGATTCCCCGTCCGGCTTCGAGCGAAGAAATGATTTTAGTCATCTGCAGCTTCAGGGACTGGTTGGATATGGTCTCCAGGGCCATGTCAAACGATCGAAGTACAGTATAACCGCTGGCAAAAAGGACGCTCAGGTGGCGGCAGAAGATGCTCATGTTATACTGCAGACTGATTTCTTTGATGAGAGGAAGCTTTAGAATCGTGTCGTCAATCGCCAGTCTGCCCGCGCGAGTATGGTAAAACTCATAGAGCAGCGACAGGGTCAGGATTAGGATTACCACCTCCCAGACAAGATACCGCTTGATAAAATCACCGATGGCCAGCATGATCTTGGTGATCATCGGCAGTTTGTCAAGGGTAAGTCCCAGCTGCCAGTAAAGGTTGGCGAAAGTCGGTACGATGTAAGTGAAGAGAAATAGAGAAATAGCAAGGATGATGAAGGAAACAATGGCCGGGTAGATCATTACTGACAGGAGTTTACGGCGGACATCCCTGTTTTTTTCAATGTAATCTGCCAGGCGTTCCAGAATTTCGTGAAGTTTTCCGGTTTCCTCGCCGATGCGGATAAGACTGCAATAAAATGGGCTGAATAAAGACTCGAAACGCTTAAAAGCCTGAAACAGATTTTTGCCGCTTTCAATTTCTTCGCGCATAATGCGGATTTTCTGACGGAAACTCGGGTTTTTTTCCTGTTTCTCGAGGATGCTCAAGGATTTGAAGATTGAGACACCGGCTTTGATCAGCACGGAAAAATAGCGTGTGAAGAAAAGCACATTCTTTATGCTGATACTCTGCCATTGCAGAAGAGGAACCTTTTCTTCTTCAATCAGGTTGAAGTATACGGCCCTGCGGGCATCAAGGATTTTTCGCGCTTCTTCTATGCTGGGAGCGGATAAGGATTCAATAGTCAGAGCATTGTCGCTATTTCTTCCGGTATAATGAAAGAGAGGCATCAGAACTCCAGTTTGAGATTACTGTTTTCTTCATTGATAAAAACCTGATCGCGGTATAATTCCCGGTTGCCCTTCAGAACCGAAACATTGTAAAAATCGCGTTTGATTCTGCTGAAGGAAAATGTGCCGTCCCCAGAAACTCCGGCCGTGTGTTCGTTAAGTCTGACTTTAAACGCAGAGACTTCGCCGGTAGATACGATTCTGCCGGAAACATCAAGGAATTCAGCTTCTCCGGATAGTTTGAGGTTGAAGATCACGCGGCTGTCCCTGATGCGCAGCTGACTGCGGAACACCTTGTAGTTGTCCGCAAGGACCACAACATCATGAAGTCCGTGCTCCACCCCGGTCAGCGAGTAGCGGCCGCTGGAATCGGCGCGTCCGGAAGAGGAGCCGATGACAACAACGGCACCTGGAACCGGAAGATCACTGTTTTCAGAAACGATCAGGCCTTCTATGACGGCAGAATTGGTTTCAACATGTGGTGGCTGTAAACGATTTGCTGTGGGAGGAGGCGCGGGTGCAGAAAAAGCCCCCTGTGATTCGATATCACTGAAAAGAATGGTTGAAGAATCCGGCTCAATCTTCCCGATGGAAGAAACTGCAGCCGGTCTTGGAAGGGAATCAAGATGGAACGACAAAATTTCTGTTCCAGCTGAAACGCGAACCGTTTCAGAGAGACTCAGGAAATTGGCGGCGTCAACAACCACTTCCAGAGTGGACGGAGAAAGATCGCCGATAACACCTGTTCCTGAAACATCGCTGAGGATTTCGCGGTCTCCTATCCTGACCGAGGCTGCGTTGACCGGAGAGCCTGTTTTGCGATCAAGAACCCTGAATTTAATCATGGCCTTGTCGGGTTTTTCCTGCAGGACGATGGTGTGGAAATCAGTTCCCTGAGTTAGAATCGTCTTGCTTTTGTAAGGAAGATATCCTTCCATGGAAGCGGTGATTTCAGTAATTCCTGAAGGAAGAACCGGAAACTCAAAATCTCCCGCTTCATCTGACAGGTCCTTTCTTCCCCCAGCAGTGATTTCAGCGCCGTTGAGGGCGTCCCCCGCAGCTGTAAGGACTTTGCCTGTCAAGTGGAGAAGGGAGGACGCAGGCACAAGAAACAGCGTCATCTCATAAACGCCGGTAGGCTGGGTGTAAAATTCCTGTACCTGCTGATAGCCATTTGCGGTAACAATGTATTCCTGTTCGCCCTGGAGGATGTTGTTCAGCATGAAATCACCGTTTTCATCGGAACTGGTCTCCTGGCCTGAAATGCAGATCCTGGCCTGAGCGACAGGCAGCCTGTCGACAGCGCTTAACAGCTTGCCTGAAACAGTTCCCAGGCCGGAGAGCGGGGATAATCTGAGCGGAAAAAAACGGTTCCCCTGGTCCACTGTGATCTTCGTGACAAGAGGCTTGAACTGATCAAGACGGACAGACAGCTCGTATTCACCGGCTGCTAAGCCCTTGAGTGTAAAACTTCCGCCAGAGTCGCATCTGACCCCGTGCGGACCGACCCTGACAAGTGCAGCAGGCAGAGGCTGTTCCCGGGCATCATCCTTGATCGTGCCGTGAATATCGTAGAGGATCTTCTGAACATTAAGGCTGAAAGTCTGATAGTTTTCCTGTTCGCCGAGCCAGACGGTGGAGCGGAGGGTCTTGTAATCAGGCGCCTGCACTTCGACTATCAATTGGCCGTAAGGCAGATTGGTTACAAGAACGCACCCGTTTTTATCTGTAAACGAACGGCGGCTGTTGACAATCACAACAGCTCCTTTCAGAGGGAGCGAATCATCTGCGGAAAGCACTTCCGCGCGAAGCGATGGAGCAGATGAAAGCTGTTGCGTCGCGAGCAGTACAGACAGAAGACAAAGGCAAAAAGTTTTCTTCATCCCGTAGATTATCGGTAAAAGGTGAAAGGAATTAATACCGGAGGGTCTTTGATTTTATTCGCGGAAACACGCTGTTTGGGATAACATGATCGCGACAGGGGGATATGGTGGTGAACAAAAAAATGGACAATGTCGAATGGCTGGGAGTCTTCGGGCAGAAGACAGATTTGAAACTGCCGCTGTTTTCTGACGGAATCGCCGCCGGTTTTCCTTCACCCGCAGACGATTACATTGAAAGAAAGCTGGATTTGAACGAATATCTGATCCGGCATCCTGCAGCCACCTTTTTTGTGCGGGTTGAAGGCGAATCCATGATTAACGCAGGCATCCATCCCGGGGACATACTGATCGTCGATCGTGCGCTGGAGCCTGGGGACAATAAGATTGTAGTAGCTTTGCTTGAAGGTGAATTTACGGTAAAGCGGTTGAGAAAAACCTGTTCCGGACTTTTCCTTTTGGCGGAAAACCCTGCGTACGCACCGATTGAAATCCAGCAGGGGGCCAATTTTGAAATATGGGGAGTCGTAGCCTTTGTTATTCACCAGGCGGAGTAGTGAAACATGAACTCTCTGTTTGCATTGGTAGACTGCAATAATTTCTATGTGTCCTGCGAACGCGTCTTCAATCCGCGCCTTTTGGGAAAACCGGTTGTGATATTGTCCAATAATGACGGATGTATTGTATCCAGATCCAATGAGGCCAAACGAGCAGGGATAAGCATGGGTGTTCCGGTTTATCAGTGTCATGAACTGATCCGCAGGATGGGAGTCAGGGTCCTGTCATCAAATTACGCTCTATACGGAGACATGTCGGATCGCGTAATGGAAACGCTGAGGACGCTGGCTCCTGAAGTCGAAGTTTATTCGATTGATGAAGCGTTCCTGCCGCTTGATGGCATGAAACTGAAAGATTTAGCCGCTTTTGGCGAAAGAATCCGGCGGATAGTCCGGCAGTGGACCGGAATTCCGGTAACAGTGGGGGTTGCTTCCACCAGGACCTTGGCCAAGATCGCCTGTGCTCGCGCAAAAAACACATCTGGTGTTCTGGTGGTCGAAGACGGTTCCATGACCGCTGAAATATTGGCGGCAACTCCTGTGGAAGAGGTTTGGGGGATAGGCGACCGCAGCGGATTGAAGCTGAGAAAAGCCGGCATGGAAACAGCGCTGGATCTGCGGAACGGACAGGACAATCTGATCAGGAAGGTGCTGCATGTTACGGGGTTGCGCACTGCATATGAACTCAGAGGCAAATCCAGCATTGAATCGATCAGGATCGCGGATAAGAAAGCCATCATGTGCTCGCGCTCATTCGGCCGCCCGGTGGAAGAGAAAAATGAATTGCGGGAAGGCCTGGCATATCATGCGACCAGAGCCTGCGAAAAACTGCGCAGGCAGGGAGCGGCCGCCGGACTGGTAACGGTGTTTATCGATACCGGCAGATTTCGCGGAAAGGTTTACAGCGCTTCAACAACAGTGACTCTGACAGAACCGGATTTTGACACGGCAGTAATAATCCGTGCTGCCGGGGAGGGGCTTGAACGCATTTTCCGTTCAGGCTTTCTTTATCTGAAAAGCGGGGTCCTGCTCAGCGGGATTGTCGGGCTTGATCAGGTGCAGCAGAATTTATTCACGCCCGGACGCGGGGCAGAAAAAAAACGCAATCTGTACAAGGCGGTGGATCTTATAAACAGCAGGTTTGGCAGGGATTCCCTGCGTCCGGCAGCCACGGGCCTTTCGCGAAAATGGGCCATGAAAAGAAAAATGTGCTCTCCCAGATATACTACGGTTTGGGGAGAAATACCCTTAATCAGGGATCGGGGACGAATTAAAAACAGGCAAACCGGGAAGATGATTGGAGATTCTTCCGGATTCCGGTAGAATGAAGTCAGGTCTTTCAAAACAGGAGGAGACATGATCAATCTGAAAAAAAACTCGGCGCAGTTCAAGCGGACCGTTGAACGGGCCCGTGAGAAACGCATCATTATTCCAACTATCAAGCAGCAGAAAAATCCGGAACTTGTACCTGAATCTGTCAGAAAAGAACTGAAAAAAACCGGACTGTGGGACATCAAGCCAGTTAATCTGTTCCGTATCACATGGAAAAACGAACCAAAGGAAAAGGGAGGATTATACGGAGATGTGAATTTTCTTGAACTTCCTCCGGCTCTGACAGGGGTTTCGGCCCGGATCTTTACACTCGTCGGCAAGTGGTTCCCGACAGGCGCGCACAAAGTCGGAGCCACTTTCGGCTGCTTAGCCCCAGCTCTGGTGACAGGTCAGTTCGATCCCACCAGGCAGAAAGCGGTGTGGCCGTCAACAGGCAATTATTGCCGCGGAGGCGCATATAATGCGACTTTGCTGGCATGTGAATCTATCGCTATCCTGCCCGAAGGCATGAGTTCCGAGCGCTTTGATTGGCTGAAGAAGGTGGCCGGAGAAGTCATCGCCACCCCCGGGTGCGAAAGCAATGTCAAAGAAATCTACGACAAGTGCCATGAATTAAGGGCGACCCGGCGCGACATCGTGATTTTCAACCAGTTCGATGAAATGGGGAATCACTTATGGCACTATGAGGTGACTGGTGGAGCCATGGAAGAGGTTTTCCAGAAAGTAATCGGCAAGTCCGGTCGGATGGCGGGAGTCTGCCTGACTTCAGGGTCAGCCGGTACGCTCGGGAGCGGCGATTATCTGAAGAAAAAGCATCCGGGAATGAAAATTGTCGTAGGGGAAGCTTTGCAGTGCCCAACCCTTATTTACAATGGCTATGGAGGTCACAGAATCGAAGGAATCGGCGACAAGCATGTGCCGTGGATCCACAATGTGCGCAATACCGACATGGCTATTGCCATTGATGACGAGGATTCATGGAAACTCATGCGCCTGTTCAATGATCCGGCAGGCAGGGAATTTCTGAAAGAGCAGGGAGTGGACAAAAAACTGGTTGAAAAACTCGATCTTCTGGGTATTTCCAGCATCGCCAACATGCTGATGGCCATTAAATTTGCCAAATATTACGAGCTGACTTCCAAAGACATCGTGTTTACGGTATGTACAGATTCAATGGAAATGTACGGGAGCCGGATGAAGGAATTAAAGCAGATTGAACCCAAATATGGAAAGCCGGAGGCTTCCAGAGACTATCACAGGCACCTGATGGGCATCAAAACCGATCATATGCTGGAAATGTCATACAATGACCGGAAAAGACTCCATAACCTCAAGTATTATACATGGGTTGAGCAACAGGGAAAAACCGTTGAAGAATTGAACGCCCAGTGGTATGACGAGGGATACTGGGAGGGCATTCACTCCCAGACCGGTGCTGTTGACCGTTTGATCGAGGAATTCAACAAAGCAACCGGATTGCTGAAGTAAAGCGCCCTAATAAACGGAGGTGACTATGGCTGGTTTCAGAATTGATTATCAGAATGTGCTTCCTTTTGTGAATCAGGAAGTGATTTCAGGGCTCAAGGATAAGTTGTTTTCCGCACAGAGGGAACTGGAAGAAAAACGCGGGCGCGGGTCGGAGTTCACCGGATGGATTAATCTGCCGTCCCGTACCGGGAACGAAGAACTTGACAAAATTGACGGGCTGGCCGCAGAGATCAGGACTGAAGCCGAAGTGCTCGTCAGTATCGGTATCGGGGGATCCTATCTGGGAGCCAAGGCCGTCATCTCAGCGTTTGAGGATAAACCGGGAGTAGAGGTTTTGTTTGCCGGCAAGAACATCAGCGGGATTGAACACGAAAGGCTGCTTGCCTATCTGGAAGACAAGGATTTTTTCATCAATGTGATTTCAAAGTCAGGAACCACGACTGAGCCGGCCATTGCTTTCAGGCTTATTAAGGAGCTGGCGAAAAAGAAGTACGGAAAGAATTTCAACCGCAGGATCATCGCAACAACCGATTCGGCAAAGGGAGCGCTCAGGCGCATGAGTGAAGAAGAGGGATTCCGCACATTCGTCATACCTGATGATGTCGGCGGCCGTTTTTCAGTTCTTACACCAGTCGGTTTACTTCCAGTCGCCTGTGCTGGAATTGACATTCAATCCCTGATGGCGGGGGCGACCGAGGCAGAACAGTATGCAAGGAGTGAGAACCTGGAGCAGAACCCGGCACTTCTCTACGCTGCAATCCGATATCTGCTGTATAGATCCGGCAAGAAAGTCGAGCTTCTTTCCAGTTTCGACCCGCGCCTTTTTTATCTTGTGGAATGGTGGAAGCAGCTCTTCGGAGAAAGCGAAGGCAAGAACAGCAGCGGTATTTTTCCGGCAGGATGTGTTTTCAGTACGGATCTGCATTCGCTCGGACAGTATATTCAGGAAGGCGAGCGCATGCTATTTGAAACTTTCATGTTGATCGAAAAAACTTCTTCCATCGCGGTAACACGCGAAAAGAGCGATCTGGACGGATTGAATTATCTGGCAGGCAGAACCCTGGACGAAATAAACTGCAAGGCATATGAAGGCACGAGAAAAGCTCATTTTGACGGGGGAGTTCCCAATCTGTCTCTGATGATTCCCGAACTGACCACAAAAGTATTCGGTGAGCTGCTGTATTTCTTCGAAAAAGCGGTGGCGGTCAGCGGATACCTTCTGGAGGTCAATCCGTTTGACCAGCCGGGAGTAGAAGCCTACAAAAAGAACATGTTCCGGTTGCTGGAAAAACCCGGCAATTGATACAGACGGTGAACCGGCAGAAGCGGGAAACTGACTTTGCTTAGACTTGATCCAAAGGCATTGACTCTGGTCTTCATCGGAATTGCCGCAATTGTCTTTTTCCATTCAGCTCCCGATGCCACTGGAGGAGACGCATGTGAACTGGCTGCAGCTTCTTCGTTACTCAACATTCCACATTATGGGTCATCTCATCTTTACTGTATTGTCGGGAAAGCCCTGCTTAATCTGACAGATGTGACCGGAACACCAGTGATTCGCAGGACAACTCTTTTTTCCGCACTGGAATTGAGCGGGGCTTATCTTCTGGTGTTCCTGATTCTCTGCAGGCTCGGTCTTGAGGAGCATCTGGCGCTGTCACTGCTGGCTTTTCTGGCCACCACAATCATTTCAGGTGCGGGTTTCGTCACGGAAGTGCACGGGCTCAATGCGGTTTTTTTCATGCTCTTTGTCTATTTTCTGCACCGGTTGATCTGGGAAGAAAAAACGAAGTGGTTGTATCTTGCGGCTTTCACGCAGGCTCTTTCCCTGTCAGTGCACATATCCAACGCGGCCATTACTCCGGTGCTTGTGCTTCTTGTCTGGCAATGGCGCAGAAAGATCAGGCCTGGAAAGATGATGCTTTCAATAGTGGCAGGGCTGACACCTTTTTTATTTCTGCCGTTACGCGCAGCGGGGGATGTGTACTGGACATACGGCATCAGCGGGATCTGGTCGATCCCGGGATATGTGGCCGGTCTGGAAAAAGGGGCACAGGAATGGCTTCTGGCAGGAGCTCCGGGGTCCTGGATTTTGAAAACAAGACATTTTCTGATCCTGATTGGGCAGACCCTGCTTTTTCTGCTGCCTTTTCCCGTGGCTGTTGCGCTGTACGGTAAAGACCGCCGCTGGCAGGGATGGCTGTTTCTTCTGGCCCTGGCTAACTCGCTTTTTTTTCTGAGCTTTCCCTTTGATCCGATTGATAATTTTCAATTTTTCATTCCCTCGCTGTTGTGCTTTTTTCTGATGGCAGCCGAGGGAGTGGCTTTTTTCAAAACGCACAGGTTTGCTGTTGTTCTATCCTTTGTGCTGATGCTCTCGGCCCTGATCAATTATCACCAGATGCAGGGAAGGTCGTTAAGGGGGGAGTATCTGATCCGTGAGTGGTTTGAAAACACCTTTTCACTACTGCCTGAGAAGGCCACACTGTTTGTGACAGGGGATGAACTTTTTTTCCCTGCGTTTTACTATCGGTTTGTCGAAAACAGAAGGACTGATCTGGCGATTGTCAACAGAATGATGCTGCATATTCCGTGGTATGTGAATTTTTTGAAAAAAAGGATGGACATTGATCCGGTTCGTGTCTTTGATGAAAAAGAGAAAAAGGTTTTTTCCGATGAAATCGTTCCAGAGTGGGCAAGAGACAATTTCTTCAATTGCTATGGCCACATTTATTCTGTTTCGCGAACAAGAGAACTGCATGAGGAGCGGAACAGCGTGTTCTGGCATGAGATGATCTTTCCGGCTCGCGAGCCCAGAACACGGGGTGGAGACAGAATTATCGGTCTTTACACTGCGGCGCTTGGAAACTACGCGGTTGATCTGGCGAGGGAACTTAAATTTTCTCAGGCAGCCCTGTATGTATCGCTGGGTGCTGCAATCAAAAACAGCTCGCGCTTTGTTTCGCTAGGCGAAACCATTCGAACCAATGCTGCGGTTTACGAACGGTTCCGGGCGGCTCCCGGGGAGGACCGGGAGACGAAAATCAAACTGGCGCTCAGGCTTGATAACCCGGGATTGATCGAATCCAGTATCCTTTCCGGCGGGGATTCTCCGCTTCCTGACGACCAGGAACTGCTTCTGCTGACTGATGCTTTATGGGATCAGCATAAGTGGGAGGATTATCTTGAATGGTCAGGCAGGATTCGTGACCGGAAGCTCCATCTGCTCCGCCGGCTTCGATACCTGCTCTTATTCCGCAGGCTTGAAGAGGCCGGGTCGCTGACGGAGGAGTGGATTGCTGAATACGGGACCCCCGAAGGGGAAGCTGCTCTTATGTTCGCGGAATTTTGTGTGATGAAAGAAGACTGGTCCGGCCTGGCGCAGTTATTGCCGGTCCTCCCTGAGAGTAAAGCCGGATGGAATTATTCTGCAATTCACTGTTTCCATACCGGCAATGTTGCAAAAGCCCTTTTTTTCTGGGAAAAAGTCCGGGAAGCCGACCCTGATGACAAAACAGCTGGAGCCGGATTGAAACTTCTGACCGGGCCCGAACCCGGAGGCATCTGACTCGCTTCTCTGCACAAGGACCGGGATTTTTACTTCCGCCATATATCTGTTATAATGAAAGAGGCGGGGTACGCCCGCCCGTTATTCTTTTTTTGGTATGGGGCCATGCGCAAACAGGGATCTATGATTGTTGCCTTAGGCTTATTGCTGGTTATGACAGCGATTGTCATTGTCGTGGTCGTTTTCAACCGCAAGGAACCGGATGTTGTCCTGCAGGGGGTCGATTACTATAACCAGAAAAAATACGAATCACAGCTCGATGATTGCCTGAAAGTTATTTCTGAAGACCCCAATTATACAATCGCTTATTATAATGCAGCATGCTGTTATGCTCAATTGTCCCAGTCCGGAAAAGCACTTGAAATGCTGGAGCAGGCCCTGATTCTGGATCGGAACGAGGGCCGTGCTTACGGGATGAGAGAAAGCGCAGAAAAGGACCCGGAACTGGATCCTGTAAAAGGAAATCCGGCTTATGTCCTGATGATGGAAAGATACCGGTGAAGAAACACTTTCCGGGAATTGAGCGTGTCGACAACCTGTAACATTTTAACCGGAATTTCGCAGGAAGAGGTCAACATCGATCGTCGGCTCAGAAAGAGCGGAATAGCCTTGATTTGTGGAATTGACGAGGCAGGGAGAGGACCCCTGGCCGGGCCGGTAGTAGCTGCGTGCGTGGTTTTATCCGGAGAGCTTCAATTATCCGGCATCAGGGATTCCAAAAAATTGAGCGATCTGAAGCGCAGGCTTTTATACCCTGAAATCATGGCTGGCGCGGACGACTTTTCTTTTGGAATTATAGGCCCGGATGTGATAGACCAGCGGAATATTCTGACCGCAACAAAGGCGGCGATGATGGAAGCGCTTGGAAAACTCAAGGCACTCCCTGATTATGTGCTGATTGATGCAGTTCGTCTTCAAGATCTCATGCTTCCTTCGGAAAGTCCTTTTCATGGTGAAGACCTTTCACAGGCTATTGCTGCGGCTTCAATCCTGGCCAAAGTCCGGCGCGACGATTTGATGGACGAACTGGATCAGGAATATCCGCAGTATGGATTCCGGGCACACAAGGGTTATGGCACTCTGGAACATCTTATTAATCTTTCGATTTACGGACCAAGTCCTGTACACAGAAAGTCTTTTGAACCGGTCAAAGGCGGACTGGAGAGGCCGGAGTTTTATCTGCTCCTGAAAAGGCTGGGCGGGGCATCGTCAAAAGAGGAACTGGAAGAATTGGTCCGTGAAACCGGGGAAAAAGGGAACCGTTTTGGGGCTAAAGGGCGCGCCGCGCTTATGCGGGCCTGCAAGACAGCCGGAAAGCGACTGGAAAGGAACCCCCTGCGATGAAAATCGATTCTTCCCAGGGAATCGGGTTCAAGATCCCTGCGAACGGGAATCCCGGATTCCGCATTGGTGAAGTCTGCTCCGGCAAGGTTATCGGGTTCTATGAGGGAAAGCCGGTTATCAATTTTTCTGATGGAAAATCGCTGACCGCTGTTTCCAGTGAGCCGCTTAAAATTGGTGATCACATTGAGGGGCGGGTGACAGGGATTGAGGACGGTACAGTCTTTATTAAGCTTACAGGTCAGGAACGGGGTGGCAAAGACCCATCTGAAGCGGCTGTGAAAGAGGAAATCCTGCGGCTCGGGATGCAGAACGATTCGGTGAGCACAGAGCTTATCAGGCAGGCAATGCGCGCCGGGGTAAAGCTTGAAAGAAGAGAAATTGTCGCGGCGATGAACATAAAAAACCATACAGGGGTAGACTTTTCCGACCTGCTCCGGCTGGTCAAAACCGCCGGGAAACTGGGACTGCAGCCCAACCAGGAGAGCATTTTCATAGCCAGGCTTTTGCGCGATCTGCCTGCGACCGGGAAAATTCTTGACAGTGTCGCGCCTAAAGAACCGCTTCTGGGGGAGCTGCTGGCTCGACTGAGCCAGTCGAGTCCGGACTCCGGCGAGTTAAAGGATATTTTTCGGATGTTCTCAGGGTCCGGAGCGATCAGCGGAATGCTGAATGAATTGTCCGACCGGTCCGGAGAAGGGCAATTGATGGCGCAACACCTGCTCGGGGCTTCGGACAGCTCCTTTGCCTGGCAGGATCTTCCTTTTTTCCCGACATCCAGGGAAGACAGGGCAGAATTATACTGGAAAAAGAAAAAAAACAGCGAAAGCGATAATGGAATTTTTTCCTTTGTTCTTTATCTTGACACAAAGGAGCTGGGAAAAATCTCGTTTCAGGGTATTCTCAGGAAAAAGCAGCTGTCGCTTAAGGCGTACACTGATAATTATTTGAGCCTGACTCTGTTAAAGAGTCATCTTCCTCAGCTGGCCGACCGGCTTGGAGGCTTGGGTTTCTCAGTAGTGAGAGAGCAGGCTTTTTATCGCGAAAACCTGACCAGCTTCAGAGAAAGGGTTTTGAGCGACAGAGGAACAGGAGAGATTGATTTCATCGCATGAAAAAAATACTGGAAGCAATTGCGCTTAAATATACTCCTGAAGCAGGAGACGGAGCGCCGCGCGTTTCAGCGTCCGGCAAGGGACTGATTGCCCGTCGCATCATTGATCTGGCACGCGAGCACGGGGTGCCGGTCCAGGAAGATTCGACCCTTGTGCAGATTTTGTCCAAAATAGAGGTTGGCGATGAAATTCCTGAAGAAACTTTTACAATTGTTGCTGAGATTCTGGCAATGGTGGTCCGTATGCGCAGGAGCGCAGGCATAGGAGAAAACCGTGATCAGAGATAACAGGGCCAAAGGTGTGGCGGGAGAGACAATGGCTAAAGACTTCTTCCGTGCGCAGGGTTACCGCATAGAAGCGTCGAATTACAGAGTGCGCAGCGGTGAAGTGGACTTTGTTGCATCAAGAAATGAAACCCTGGTTTTTGTAGAGGTCAAGACCAGGGCCAGAAAGGGAGAGATCGCAGCTGTTTTTTCCGTTGACCGGAAAAAACGGGATCATATCAGAAAAGTCGCACTCTGCTTTATTCGCGAGCATCCTTCGTTTCATGAATGCGATCTCCGCTTTGATGTCGTATCTGTCATACTGGAGGACAATTCTGTGGAGCACTTTGAAAACGCTTTTGTATGAACCTGTGACAGCAGGTGTTGAGATTGCGGGCAAAACAGATTAGAATAATCACAGAAACAGTCTGTGGCTAAGCAGGTTGAAACCAAAGAAGGAGCGGGCAGCACCGTACAATGATACCTTCTGAAACAGGGATAAGGACTTCGGAAGAGATTTACCGCAATTTTCTCAAGTTGCTGGATCAACCGAGGGGTGCTGATTTCGGCGAACTTCGAAGTTTGATCGATCTTCAGCGCGACAAATCCCTGCGTTTGAAAATGATGGAAGCCCTTCTTGACGCAGGCTGGTTTGACTGGAAACAGGCCGATGAGTTTCTTAATTCATTTGTGCAGAACGATGATCTGGTACTCAGTCGGGCGATTATACGCAGGGCTGAGCACCTTTTTGAGGAAGGCGGCTATCTTTTTCTGATCCGGGCTGTTTCCTGCGGGAAAAACGAAGTTTTCAAACTGGCGGCTGATGTTTTGAAACGCAAAAAAATGAACGCCGAGATGATGGCCTGTTACAGTGATGTGCTGAACCGGAATTTCCTGCAGCGGGATTTTGTTGAATTCTCTCTCGAACAGTATGTCCGTGATCTGAAAAGCATCTGGAGCCAACTGATACAGAGCGAGCAGTTTCCGCTGGATATGAAGCTTAAAGCGATGGACGCTCTGAAAAACACGGGTGATCCTGGATTTGCGAAGATACTGGAAAAGCTGTCCCAGGACAAAGAGCCAGTGGTGGCCTCAGCGGCGCAGCGTATTCTGGGAGAGCTATACAGCAAGTTTTCGCTTTCACGCGAGAAACATGAAAAGGAAACTGTCCAGCAGAACGAACAGGCGGCTTCTCCTTCAGTGATGGAACGCAGTCGGGGCAGGCTGATGGCTGTTGCCGGAGCGTTTGTGCTTTTTCTTCTGCTTCATCTTTTTTTCGGGCAGCATATCCCTGGAGCCATGACTTATCTCTGTTACTGGGGATTCATTGTCTATGGTTGTGCCATGGGCATGGAAGAGGGGATGTCCGTTACTATCGGAGTTGCTGCGGCTGCTCCTGTTTTCAACTGGCTGAATTTCACACCCGCATTCAAGCCCGGTATTCTGCTCTGTTTTTCTTATCTGTTTGTTGGAATCACCATCAGCATGATCAACCGGAATCTTTCCAGTATCATGGCCGAACTAAGCAAAGCAAGAGCCGGCGCAAAAAACAGCAAGGCCAGGATAGTCACACTGGAGACTCAGCTCAACAGCAACTTAGACGCTATCCAGTCGATCAAAGAAAAATTGACCGAGAGGACTATCAAGCTGTATACGCTGATGGTTAATATCCGCGAAATCACTTCATCAATCGATATCGACAAGATTGCTCTTTCAATGGCTGAGATATTAGTCAAAGGGCTGCAGGCGCAAGCAGGACAGATTTTTCTGGTGGACCCGGATCAGGGGGAAATTTTTTCGGTCAAGAACTTCCGTGTTGACGGAACCAAGCTGAGCGAACTTCCTGAAAAGAGATACAGGATTTCCGATGATCCTCTTCTTTCTCATTTTTTCCGTTACAAGGAATTGATCTCGTCCTTAGACTTTAAAAGAAACCCGGATTTGCTCAGCATTTCGAAAAAAACTAAATTTCCCACCAAGGTGCTTGTTCCGCTTGTTCTTGAAGGCCAGGTCAAAGCTGTCATCAATATTGAGCAGCGGAACCGTGAAGAAATTACTGAGGATGAAAGGCTTTTGCTTAATGCCATGGTATCTTCCGCCACAATCGCACTTAAGAACGCCGAGGTCTTCAGCATGAATCGGGAGACGATCTCGCGGTTCAAAAGTATGGGGGACATGGAAAAGAAAAGATACATGCAGATCAGGGAAATGTTCGAGAAATATGTATCGCCCAGTGTGGTGAACCAGATCAGCGAGGGTTCTGCGGAAATTTCCCTGGGTGGTGACTCCAAGGAAGTGGCGATTCTGCTTTTTGACATTCGAGGATTTACATCTTTTACGGAAAACAATCCTCCCGAGCGGGTCGTGGAACTTTTGAACATGTTTTTCCGCGTGACTTCCAGCGTGATACTCGATCACCAGGGGACGATCGACAAATTTATGGGAGACGCAGTGCTCAGCCTGTTCGGGGCTCCGATTCCTATGAAGGATCCCTTTATCAAAGCTGCAGAGTGCGCGTTCAAGATCAAGAAAGAGTGTGCCCTGCTGGAGAATATCTGTGCCCAGAAATTCGGGTTCCCGCTCCAGATTGGGCAGACCATCAATTATGGAAAGGCGGTTGTGGGGAATATCGGTTCTGAAAAAAGAATGGAGTACACTGCCATCGGGGATGTTGTAAACACGGCAGCCAGGCTGGAAGACATGTCTCAGCCCGGAAACATTCTTGTCCCGGAATCGACATATCTGTTGCTGAAGCACAGGGCCGAGGGTGTTCTGATAGGCGAATTCAAGCTGAGAGGAAAGCAGAAACCCATTAATGTGTACAACCTGGTCAGATGGAAAGAGAACTTGTAAACTTTGGATATCTGGCGCTGCTGGCGCTGACTTTTTTTACTGCCGGATACAGAATCAGGGAAAATCCGAAGCAGCAGTGGGACGCGTTCCTCGAATTTCTCAGCAATAAGGATCGTTTCGAACAGACTTTGTATGGCGAAGGAACAAGGGTAGTGCGAAAACAGGCAGATCAGGCAGAATCCCTGATCAAACCGGAACTTCTTAAAAAAAAGGACCATCAATGAATCTGCGGGAAAAAATGGTGCAAAGCGAGCGCGACTTTATTCTTGTTGCCGGTGCAGCAGTTTCTTTTGTCTCGTTTCTGCTTTCTTTTGTTGGCGTGGTTGATTCAGTAGCCCCATATTTTTATTTTTTCTACTTTTACATCTTGACCTTGTTTGTTGTCGGATTCCGTTTCGACAAGGGGAAAACTGTTGTGACAGCCCTTGTGTTCTCGATATTGCACTTGATTTATGTTTTCTTTTTTTACCCGGATGACCAGTCAAGCATGAACTACACCAGCGGAATTTTTTACAATATTTTCCTGGTCCTGCTGCTGTTTCTGTCCGGGTTCATCGCGCAGGTTCATCAGAAAAAGTGGAGAGTTGAATTAGAAGATTCCCAGAAGGAAGAGGCCCATCTGCGTAAAGAGATGGGAAAGGCACGCGATGACAAAAACCTGAAGAACACCCAAAAACAGAACGGGGTCGCAGAACTGCTCACTGAAAAAAGGCTGCAGCTGCACGGAGACTATCTTCTGATTGAAGAGGAGATCATCCGAGCGATAATAAAAAAACGCAAGGATTTTCTCCAGTTTTACACAGGACTGCTTCAGGCAAGGTTGAGAGTAGAACAAGCTGAGCTGTTCATCTTTGCCGATCAGGAGGGATGGAGCCGGGTTTTTCGTTGCGGCAGGGAAGCAAAGGAACAGGGAGGGGGACAGGACAGGAAGGATTTATGTAAGGCGGTAGCTGAAGAAGCAGGGGTGGTTTCTTCCCATGGGGAAATAATGAACAAATACAAGCTGAAAAACACAAGTGCCGGGGGGATCCTGGCCATGCCGATTTTGAAAAACGAAAAAGTTTTCGGGGTGATTGTTCTTGATGGGTTCAAGGAGCAACAGATGATGGACGACATTGAACGGTTCTGCCAGAGGCTGGCTGTAAGCTTGGCCAAGACCGAGGAGGCTTGATGTGAAGGGACTGATCGAGAAACTGGCAAAGAAAAACGCCGAAGCCGATGTGGCCGGCGGCAAAGACAAGATCGACAAACAGCACACGCAGGGAAAACTTACAGCCAGGGAGCGGATTGAAAAGCTTCTGGACCCGGGCTCTTTCGAGGAACTGGATCGTTTCGTGGTCCACAGGTGTTATGAATTCGGCATGGAAAAGAAAAAATACCCTGGGGATGCTGTAGTGACCGGGTTCGGAGAAATCGAAGGCCGGACTGTTTATGTTTTTGCCCAGGATTTTACTGTTATAGGTGGATCCCTGGGAGAGATGTGCGCCAAGAAAATCTGCAAAGTGATGGACCTGGCATTACAGAATGGAGCCCCTCTGATAGGACTTAACGATTCCGGCGGGGCCAGGATTCAGGAAGGCGTGCTGAGCCTTTCCGGATACGGCGAGATCTTCTGCCGGAATACGAAGTCTTCAGGAGTGATTCCCCAAATTTCGGTGATTATGGGCAACTGCGCAGGCGGAGCGGTCTATTCTCCGGCTATTACAGATTTTGTTTTCATGGTAAAAAATACATCTTATATGTTCATCACCGGGCCGGAAGTCATCAAGACCGTGACATCTGAGGATCTTTCGTTTGATGAACTGGGAGCTTCGCGTGTGCATAATGAAATCAGCGGAGTAGCTCATTTCGAGACGGAAAATGATGAAGACTGTTTAGAGCAGGTGAGAAAACTCATCGGATTTCTCCCGGCAAACAACCTCGAAAACCCACCTTTTATGGAAACAGACGATCCGGTAGACAGGCTGATTCCGGAGGTTGAGCAGATTGTTCCGGTCAACCCTAATAAACCTTACGATGTGCACGATGTGATCCGTCTGGTTGTAGACAACGGCGAATTTTTTGAAGTGCACAGAGATTATGCTAAAAACATTGTGGTAGGGTTTGCACGCCTTGCCGGGTTCACTATTGGGGTGGTTGCCAATAATCCTGCTGTTTTTGCCGGCACGATTGACATCAACAGCTCATTCAAAGGGGCCAGGTTTGTCCGTTTCTGCGATGCCTTCAACATTCCTCTTGTCAGTTTAGTTGATGTGCCCGGTTTTCTTCCCGGAAAGGAACAGGAGTACGGTGGCATTATCAAACACGGGGCCAAGATGATCTATGCATATTCCGAAGCGACAGTCCCGAAACTGACGGTGATACTGCGAAAAGCTTACGGGGGAGCCTATATTGTTATGTGCTCGAAACACCTCGGAGGAGACTATAATGTGGCCTGGCCGACTGCTGAGATCGCGGTGATGGGGCCTGAAGGGGCGTGCAACATCGTTTTCCGCAACGAGATCAAAGCTGCGCAGGACGCGGAGTCCAAACGCAAGGAAATGGTTGATGAGTACAGGAACAGGATTGCCACACCGTATGTGGCGGCGTCACTGGGGTACATTGACGGGGTGATTAATCCGGTGGAAACAAGGGTCCACTTGATTCGAGCCCTGTATTCCCTGGTAGGAAAGAGAACCCAGGCTCCGAGCAAAAAACACGGTAATATTCCCCTTTAGGCTGAGGTGCACAACATGGTCAAAAAAGTATTGATTCCCAACCAGGGTGAATTGTCAGCGGATCTTCTTGGTTTTTTCAAAACAAGAGGGGTGGCAACCGTTCTTCTGTGCGCTGCGGAAGATTCCTGCTCTCTGCCGGCAAGAATGGCTGACTGTGTGCTGATTCACGAGTACAGTCAGACCATGGTTACGGAAACCAGCAACATCGTGAATGCGGCACTCTCGTCAGGGTGTGATGGTATACATCCTGGAAGCGGTTTTCTGGCTTCTGACCCGGCGCTTTCCAGACAGTGCCGGGAAAACAATCTGGTGTTTTTTGGTGCGGGCCCGGAACAGCTTGATGCTGCAAGAGACCGGTTCCGGATGATGAAAGCCGCGACTGAAGCTGGATTGGAAACAGTTCCCTGCAGTGAGGTCTGTTACAATGCCGAACTGGCATTTTCCAAGGACGCAAAAGCTTTTATGCCCTGCCTGATCAGGCCTGTTTATGCAGGGATTGAGTCAGGAACGCAGGTGTGTTTGAAAACGGCTGAGTTCAAAGAAAAATTTCTTCAGGCACAGAAGGAATCTTTTCGCAGCTGTGGCCGGCAGGATGTTTTTCTCAGCGCGTACTACCCCGGCGCTCAATTGATAGAGGTCCCATTTGTCAGGCAGGCCAGTGGAACGACCTATGTGTTTCCTGAGATGAATGTTTCGGCCTTGTGCAGGTTTCGCAAGATCGCCATCGAGACCCCGGCTCCTTTTATATCCAGAACTGATCGGAGCGAATTGCTGGACAGGCTCAACTGTTTCCTGGAAAAACTGGACTTTACGGCTGTAGGAAGCCTGGAAATAATCGTCTTTAAAGGAAAATATCTTTTCCATGACTTCAAGCCCTGCCTCCCGACAGGCACACTGCTGTATCTGAAAACATACGGCATAGATTTGCGCGATATTCAGCTTCAGATTTCTCAGGCAGCCCCTGTTTCCCGAGTCTACTGGCCGGAAAACTATGGTGTCGAGTTGCGCGTGTTTGCCGAGGACTGGCAGGAAGATTTCCGTCCCAGTTCCGGACCGTTCGGCGAAGTTGTCAGAGCCTTTGACCAGATTACGCTGGGAGTAGATTTTATTACCCCGAGACTTCAGGGGTATCGGCAGAGTCCGATATTGGGGTCTTTTATCGGGAAAATGCTGGCATCAGGTTCTGAGCGCGAAAAAGTTCTCGAAAACACCATGCAGGCTTTGGCTGGTCTTAGAATCTGCGGACAGCTGAATACATGTTCTTTTCTAAAGAACCTGGCAGGGAGCAGATATTTTCGGGAAGGAATACTGACGATAGATTTTATTGACCAGTTACTGAAAAAAAAGGTTTTCCGCAATTACCTTGATGGAGCGGAACAAGCTGCTTTAATCGGGGCCGCCTTTGCATGCGGTGAGGAGAAAGAAAAGCCTGCGCCAGCTAAAAAAAATTCCTCGAGCGTTTGGAATGTCATGGGACGGCTGGCGCTCATGAATCAGCGAAAATTGTGAGGTGCAGCATGGATCGCCGGATTGTTTGTGGTGAATACGAAGGCGGGTACACAGTTGTCAGAAAGAGTCCCTTATCCAGTGAAATTGAGCATGGCGGGCGAAAGTATCAGGTGGATTGGGTGCCCGGAGGGACTTTTATCAACGGACGGTATCATGATATTGAAATACAGAGAAACCTGTCAGGTGAAATGACCGCAATCCTGCTGGATGGGGAGAAGTATCCTTTGCGGGTTCTTAGTATTGATCGTGTGAAGGTGCGGTCGGACAAGAAAGGACAGGCCCCCCGCGATGGAACGATGCGCGCCGGGCTTGCCGGAAAAGTTGTCAGTGTCGCTGTTGAAGAAGGTGCTGAAGTCGCAGAGGGGCAGTTGCTTCTAATTCTGGAAGCGATGAAGATGGAAAATGAGATCCTGTCACCAGGAAAAGGGAGGGTCAAGGCTGTACAGGCTTCCCCGGGACAGGTGGTAATGAGAAACGAAGTTTTGCTGGAACTTGAATTCGCAGAGACGGAGGAGTGATGAAGAAAAAGAAAACACCAAGATTGTGCATCAGGCTTGGCCTTTTGTACATGTTACGCAATGAAATACCACAGGCTATGCAGGAGTTCAGGAACGCCTTGAAGCTGGATCAGACAAATATCGTGGCCTTACAGAAACTGGCGCACCTGCACACTCTTGCTGATGAGCACAAGGAAGCACTGCCGTACTACGAAAAAGTTGTTGGCTTGTCGTCTGACGATCAGGATATGAGATTCGGGCTGGCCTGTTGTTACGAACTGAACGAACGCTTCGCTGAGGCACTTGCTACTTTTCTCACGGTAGCGGAACTTCGCCCGGATTTCGAGAAGATCGATTACCATATCGCCAGGCTCAGAATGAGAGCCGAAGAGTTTGACAAAGCCGCAGAAAGCCTGGAAAAGGCTTTATCCTCATATCCGGATGACGAAGAGGTAGTTGACCTCAAGCAGCAGTTGGAAAAGAGGCGCAAAGAAACCACAAAATCGACGGAAGCCCCGGCTAAGAAAAGAAGTTCCAAGCGCAGCGAAGCCAAAAAGAACGAGCAGGAATGACGGAAGAGAAAGATTTCAAACATAAGAAAATGATGGGCACTCTGTTGCTGGAACGCAACCTGGTAACAGAGGAGCAACTTCGCTGGGCCATGGATCAACAGACAGCCACCAAGAAGTTTCTTGGCGAGATTCTGGTGGATGAGGGGATGGTTCCCAGAGAAGAGATTTTGAAAATTCTGGCCGAGCAGAAAGATGTGCCGTTCATCGATCTGCGCAAGGAAAAATTTCATGTAAACCGTGAAATAGTCGCCAGAATTCCACCGGCGTTCATCAGGAAATATCAGGTACTCCCTTATCAGGTAAAAGACGGCGTTCTGCAGGTGCTGATCGGTAATTTTTCCAGGCTGAAACTGGCGAAAGAAATGGATATCCTTCTTGGTCAGCCGGTAAAGATGAATATTACCACCGAAAAAGGCCTGGAGATGATACTTTCCAGTGTGCTGGAAAATGTGAAGTACAGGTTCGACCCAAACAGCATGGAATCTGTCCGGTTGAAAAAGCTCCTGGCTGTCAGCCCGGAAGGAAATCCGGAAACCGGAGGAAGCAGGCCGATGATCGGAGAAATGCTCCTGGAGCGTAATCTGATCACACAGGAGCAATTATCGGTTGCATTGGAAGAGCAGAAAAAAAGCCGTGTTTCGCTGGAAGAGGTACTGATCAATTCCAGCCTTGTGGCTGAGACAGACCTGATGGAAATCGAAGCCCTGCTTCACGGGACAGTGTTTCTTGATCTCCAGGGTTTTATTCCCCAGCCCCAGGTGGTCAGGTATTTCAAGATTGAGGATATGGAAGCATTACCTTTTCTTCCACTGTACAAAGAGGGAAATGTTCTAAAAATCGCTGTCGCTGATCTGGAACAGACTGAAATTTTTGAAAAGTACAAAGGCAGTGTCAATTCAGAGATGGAATTCTTTCTGTGCCAGGCCGGGCAGATCCTAAATCTCCTGAAAAAAGTCGACCTTAAGACTTTGGTCAGGCCTGTTGATGATGAAGAAACACGCATCAAGCGCTTACGCGAACTGCGGCTCGGAAATATTCTGCACCAACTGGGCTATCTGAAAGCGGATAAATTGAATGAATGTCTGAAGGCATCGTCTGAAAAAGGTGAAAGCCTTTCGTCATATCTGGAAACCAACAGGATTCTCAAAAAGCAGGTGATCGATAGCGCGCTGTCAGCCAGAGGGCAGGTTGACTTTATTGATCTTAAGGGATTCGAAGGGGACTTTGAGCTGATAAGAATCGTCCCCCCGGACCTGTTGAAGAAATGTCGGGGAGTGCCTATCGCGCTCCAGAATGATATGCTGGACTTGGCTGTTGCTGATGACAGCCCGGAATTACTCAAGTGGCTGCAGGTGGTGCATCAGGCGACCCAGAAAAAGATCAGGATTAAAATCGGTGATGAAGCGGAAATTTTCAGGATATTGTCTTCTTTTTTTCCTGATTTCGCGCTTGACAACGAACCGGCACAGCCGCAGCAGCACGAGGAGGAAAAAGCACACGCTCCGACACAGCAGGAGACTTCTGTACAGCAGGAGGAAGCCCCAGTACAACCGGCCCCGGGCGTGACAGAACCCTTGATTCTCCGCAGCAGAGCTACAATTGTACCGGCAACCACAAAGGAGTTTAATGAGGAATTTCTGAAAACTTTCGAGGAGTTGACTGATGAGGCAATCAAGCCCGGATTTCCAATTGATGCCGCGGAAAAGCAGATGCTGGAAAGCATGGCTGTTGAAAGAACAGCAATAAATTTTCTGGATCATCTTCTAATGCTCGCATCAAAAAAATCCGTAAGTGACATTCATCTCGAACCTTTTCACGACTGTTTTCGCATCAGGCTCAGGCTGTATAACCAGCTCTATCATTTGATGGATGCGGAATATAATCTTACTTTTCCGGTGATTTCCAGAGTAAAGGAATTATCGTCAGGCATTGATGTTTCAGAAAAAAAGATTTCGCAGACCGGCAGGCTGAGCTTCAAGAGCGGGAACAGCGAAGTGGAATTTCTGGTTACGATTTTTCCCGGCGCACACGGAGACTTTGCTGTATTGAAATCATTGAATACTGTGGACACAAATCGCGGAATCGAACAATCAGGCCTTGACCTGATGGGGCAATTTTACTGGAAGAAGAATCTTAAACGATCATCTGGACTGATCCTTGTTTCCGGCCCGGCCAGGTCGGGAAAAACAACGACAGCATATACCATGATGAGGTTTTCAAACAGTCTGGGATACAAAATCATGACTGTGGAAGACCCGGTGGAGCGGCATGTAAAGGGAATCGTTCAGACTCAGGTTTTTGCGAACAGGGTGGAGCCGGAAAAGAGTTATTCTTTTTCGTCTGGAGTTTACTCATGCAAAGCGGTAAACCCTGACTTGATAATGGTTTCAGATGTCAAAGATGCAGAGACTGCGGAAGCGGTTATCCAGGCTGCTCTATCAGGTTGTACTGTAATGGCACAGATCTGCGCCGGGGGAATGGCGCAGGCTGTGGAACTGATTCTCAGAACCGGAGTTGATCCGTCCAGGCTGTCCGCCTGTCTGAAGCTGGTCAACGCGCAGCGGCTGGTGAGGGTGATGTGTCAGGATTGTAAAAAAACTGCTATAAACAGCTCTAAAGTCTTACACATGGCCGGATTGGATCAGCAGGATTACCTCTGTCATCAGTATTTTGAAGCCCCGGGGTGCCCGGCCTGTGGATACAAAGGCTTCACCAGGCTTGAAGCAATCCATGAAACAGCAGAGATCTCCAAGACTATGCAGGAGAGGATTGCCGGAGGCAATATAGCTGCAGGCGCTATTCAAGTTCTGGCTGTGCAGGAAGGCATGATCGGAATGAGGGAATTATTGTTTCAAAGGGCGATTGCCGGCCTCCTTTCATTCCGTGAGTTTGTTTTTACACTGCTTGACATGCCGTGAGAGTTTTTGTTGCGCTGGATCTGAAAGAAGAAGACCGGTTAAAGCTGGAAGAAAAATTCGAGCCATTACGAGTGGAATGTGCCGGCATCCGGCTTACCGCACTGCAGAATCTGCATGTGACCGTCAGGTTTATTGGTGAAATCGAAGAAAAGCTTTTAAAACCGTTGATTCTGGAACTTTCCGGACTTGCGGAGTTTCATCAGCAATACAGGCTTCATCTGGCGGGATTGACAGGATTACCCTCTGTAAGCCATGCGCGTGTGCTGGCTGTGGAGGTGAATAATGAAGAAGTGCGATACTTAGCCGCAAAGATCGAGAAAATAGTATGTGGAATGGGATTTGCACCAGAACAGCGAAACTTTAGAGCACATTTGACTCTGGCACGAATCAAGAACCGGCTATCTGTTGCGGGACTTTGCCGGGGGCGGTTCGATCTGGATGTCTCAGCTAAGCCGGTTTTATTTGAAAGCAGACTGCATCCACAAGGCCCTGAATACATCAAAATACTTGGTGACAGGTAAAAAGCGCAACAAGGTTTATTGTACTGAATACTGAGAACTCATCATTGACATGGGCAGGCGGCATTGATATTATTGGTTCGTTTCAGGCGGAGTGTAGCTCAGTCTGGCTAGAGCGCTTGGTTCGGGACCAAGAGGCCGTAGGTTCAAATCCTATCA
>JAQTRI010000239.1 GCA_028711905.1 Candidatus Wallbacteria bacterium
GAAAAGTGAGGAAGGTGTTTTCTTCACCCTCGATGGAAATGAAGATCATCATCGGGTACAATGTAATTCTGTGAGATGATATCTTCGAGGGATGTAATATAGCATGAAAGTCCTGCTGATCAACCCGCCCTCATTCCAGGAGATCCTGGGCAACAACCCGAAAGTGGTGGAAGAGGAAAGAGGGTATACCCCCCCGCTTGGGCTTCTTTACTTAGCCGCCTGCCTTCCGGAAAAAGACGGGTTCCAGGTTCTGGTGCACGATTCCCAGGTCGAAGAATCGAGCTGGGACGACATCAGGAAAAAAGTCGTTGATTTTGCCCCTTCAGTAGTCGGCCTGACAGCCATGACCTTTACCCTGCTGGATGTGATGAGCACTGTACGGCTGGTGCGCGAAGCCGCGCCAGAGGCCCGTATTGTCATTGGCGGCCCGCACGCTCACATTTACCCGCGGGAAACCATGGAAGCACTGGGAGCTGATTTTGTGATCCAGGGCGAGGGGGAGCATTCGTTCCGTATGCTGCTGGAAGCACTGGAGAGCGGAAGCGGTCTTGATTCAGTCCCAGGGCTCTGGTACAGGGACGGGGCCTCCCTGAAATCCGGTCCCCAGCCTGAGGCGATCGAGGATCTGGACAGCCTGCCCTTTCCGGATCGCCGGGCAGTGCCATACCGGAAGTATTCATCCATTCTTTCCAGTGTGTCGCCTGTCACCACCATGTTTACTTCCAGAGGCTGCCCTTTCCGCTGTACATTCTGCGACAGGCCGCACCTGGGCAAGCGTTTCCGTGCCCGCAGCGCTGAAAGTGTCGTGAGCGAAATGAAAGAGTGCCAGTCGCTCGGCATCAGGGAGATCCTGATTTACGACGACACCTTTACAGTGGATCGCAGAAGAGTGCTGGATGTATGCCGGCTGTATCTCGAACAGGGGCTTTCTGTCGGCTGGGACATCAGGGCCCGCGTCAACACCATTGACGAAGAAACCGCTTACTGGCTTTCGCGTGCCAATTGCCGGCGCATTCATTTCGGGGTCGAGGCAGGGACAGAGAAAATTCTTAAGACTTTAAACAAGGGAATCACACTGGATGAAGCGGAAAAGGCCTTTAAACTGGCGCGCAAATACGGCATGGAAACCCTGGCTTATTTCATGATCGGCGCACCAGGAGAAACCGAGGACGACATTCAGGCATCTTTCCGTTTCGCCCGCAAGCTTGATCCGGATTACCTGCACCTGACAGTACTGACGCCTTTTCCCGGCACTGAAGTTTATCGCCAGGGGCTGGAAGCGAAATTGTTCCCGGATTTCTGGGCCTCATTCGCCGCTCGACCTGATCGCGCTTTCACGCCGCTGTTCTGGGAAGAAATTATTAGCGCAGAGCGCCTGAAAGAACTGGTGGCGTCAGGATACAAGGGATTTTATTTCCGTCCGGCATATATTCTGAAACGACTCTGGCGCGTAAGAAGTTCCGCGGAACTGGTGAAAAAGGCCGGAGCTGCACTTAAGCTCTTTAACTGGCGACAATGAAAGTTTACGCCCTTATTTTACTGATTTTCTGCGCGACCCCGGTTCTTTCTTTCAAGGACTGGGAAAAGCTCATAGTCAGCGAAGAGTTCAACCGCCGATTCCCGCTGGTGGAAGTGACTCCAAGCCCGAGAAATTCCGTACCTGAGGGAGGGCTGACTGCCAGGGTGCATTTCCGTTATTCAACATTTGAGTACTCAGGCATTATTCTGCGCTGCTATCTTTTGTTCAAGACCGGGACATACATTTATCTGGGCAGTGACTACAGGTACTTTTACGGCAACGGAGAAATGGTGATCGATAACTATTTTTATCTTCCCCGGCGCTTGTTCAACAAAGATGTGGACAGGCTGCTCATGACGCTTATGTACACTGTTGACCCGGTTAATGATTACAAGCGGGAGATCGCCAGATGGGAGTACAGAATTGCTGAAGGACAATAGTGCCAATTTTTTCTGCGGGTGTGACGATGTGGCCAGGGAGCAGGGCATTGCTGCTGTTAAGGCGGAGTTTTCCGGAGCATCATGGGAAACGATTCGCGGTGAAGACTGGCTTCTGGACAAGGACGGCACCACAGGCAGGCTGTTCCAGGCCTTGATGACCCCGGACATGTTCAATCAGAAAAAGTTCGTGCTGTTCAAGGCTGACGGACTGACTGAGGCGCAGCTCGGCAAGGCGCTGGAGAAACTGCCGGAAATCCTTGAAGCTACACTGCTTGTTTCATACGGCGAACTTGGGGCAGCCTGGAGGAAAAAGCACCAGAACAGGGGTGTGTTCCACGATTTCCGCAAGTATTATCAGAAGGATTTCGTAAACTGGGCCAGGACAGAGCTTTCGAACCTGGGCCGGAAAATAGACAACGCAGCTCTTGAGCTTTTGTTTCAGGCCACAGGAGGGCGCAAGGACCTGGCAAAAAACGAGTTGCCCAAACTGGCCTGCTATACCATGGGAAAGACGAATGTCACAGCAGAAGATGTAAGTGCCCTGGTCATTGGAGAGGTTGAGAACGAATGGATCGCCGGGGAGATAGCCCAGGCTTTCACTGCCGGGGACGGAGAAACATTGAGGGAACTTCTCAGAAAAGCTGAAGGTGAAAACAAAGAAATCCTGATTTATGAGTCTTTGCGCGAGGCTGTGCGTATTCTCTGCCATCTGCACTATTTCTTTGAAAGCGACAATGCCCTGAAAAAACGGTTGATCGAATTGTCCCGCAGTTATTACAAGGCCGCAAGAGCCAAGCGATTCTGGGAGTTCCGCAATCTATTCGATGAGGCAAAGAGCATCCTTGGGGACAGGCTCGCATCTATGATCGACAGTTCGCCTGTCAGGTCGGAAAAACAGGCTGTTCATTTTGCAGCAGGTTTAGAGCGTGCAGACGGGAAAAAGCTTCTTCTGATGCACGATCTGGTCACTGATTATGAGATCCGGGCCAAGAATCAGACCGGATTCACTTCAGAGGGCCAGGAACTTCTGGTGTGGCGCTTGTGGGGGATACTTCATCATCCGTAAGTCACCCTGATGACTTCGTCTAAGGTTGTCATTCCTTCCCTGGCCTTGCTGATACCGTCCTGCCGCAGGGTTACCATGCCGTCTTTCACGGCCTGTTTCTTAATGGTTGACGATGATTCCTTGAAAATCACCAGTTTGCGCACTTCGTCTGTGGGCAGCAGGAACTCGAACAGCCCGGTTCTGCCGATGTATCCGGTGAAATTGCAGGCCTGGCAGCCCCGACCCTCGAAAAACTCTTCCTTTGTGTCCAACTCCATCTGGCGGTAAAGAACCGGATTGGACCGGGCTTTGACTTTGCAGTAGGGACAGATTTTTCGTACAAGACGCTGGGCCAGCACACCGATGATCGAGGATGAAACCAGAAACGGCTCAACTCCCATGTCCACGAGTCTGGTCATGGCTCCGGCCGAATCGTTGGTATGCAGGGTAGAGAAAACCAGATGCCCGGTGAGTGCAGCGCGGATGGCGGTTTCAGCTGTTTCCAGGTCGCGGATCTCGCCGACCATGATGATATTCGGATCCTGACGCAGGATAGAGCGCAGGCCGGCCGCAAAGGTGAAACCGGCCTTTGGGTGGATCTGGGCCTGTGTGATATGCGGGATATGGTACTCCACAGGGTCCTCGATGGTGATGACATTGGTGTCCATTGAATTAATCTCTGTCAGTGCGGCGTAAAGGGTGGAGGTTTTACCGCTTCCTGTCGGGCCTGTGACCAGGATGATCCCATTCGGCTTGTGGATTATCTCTTTGAAATGATCTAAGTTGACTTTGTTGAATCCAGCTTCTTCGAGCGAGATCAGGGCTGAAGTTTTATCCAGTATCCTGAGCACGATTTTCTCTCCGAAGATCGATGGGTAGGTTGAAACGCGGATATCGACATTTTTTCCGGCCTTACTCAAGGTGATGCGCCCGTCCTGGGGGGCTCTTTTTTCGGCGATGTCCAGCTCTGCCATGATTTTGACCCTGGAAGCCAGGTTGTCCTTGATCTCGTCTGAGAGAGACATGACTTCGTGCAGGATGCCGTCAACCCTGAAACGGATGCGAATGTCCTCCTGCTGGGGCTCGATGTGGATGTCCGATGCCTTGACCTGGACAGCTTTCATGATTGTAATGTTTACAAGTCTGGAAACCGTACGCTCGTCACCGATGCTTTTTTCGTTGGACAGCTCCTGGAAGCTTTTTTCGATCTCTATGGACAGTTTGGCTGCCTGGTCAAAGATCTCCAGCCCCAGAATTTCGTCTTTGACGGATTTGGATGAATGCGGCTGCCAGTTATCGTAATACTGGACGATGGTCTGCATGATCTCGGACTCTGTGCTGACTAAAGGCCTGATATGACAGCCCGTGCTTTCTTCGATGTTGCGGATGACAGATGAATCCAGAGGATCAGCCATAGCTACATAAAGTGAGTTCTTGACCTTGAGAAGCGGAAAAAGCTTGAACTCATTGCAGATGTTACGCGAAACCAGTCTGGTGATGTGCGGGTCCATGATGAAGATATTGAGGTTGGCGTAGGCAATACCCAGCTTGCTCTGCAGGATGCGGATGAACTGCTTCTGGGAAAGAATGTTTTTTTCGAACAGGAACCGGCCGAGACTGACTGTGGAATTTCTTCTTTCCTGCAGCATTTCCTTGAGCTGCTTTTTCTCGACTATGCCTTGTTCCAGCAGCTCCAGAAGAACTTTTTCATCAGCCTTAGTGTGTTTCATCAGGGCTCCTTACATTGATAATCCGGCATCCTGCCGGTTCTGGCGTCTTCGAGCAGGGCAATTTCTCTCAGCAGTTTAACACCTGATGAGAGCAGGGACGGGTTAAAACAGAAGTCCCTGGTATGAAGTTTTCCCGCGCAGTCATTGTCATGCACCCCGAGCAGAAGAAAGGCTCCGGGAATGTGCTCAAGATAATAAGCGAAATCTTCGCCAAGATACAGAGGATCATGCTCGCGAAAAGAAAGACCCGCTCCCCGGCACGCTGATCCGGCGAGGGCTGTTTCAGGGCCGCTGTTGCGCAGCACCGGGTATTCACAGCGGAACTGCAATTCCATTTCCAGGTTGCGGGACGCAGCTTCGCGCATAGCTTCAGCCGTCAGGATTCTGGTGATCCTGTCCCTGGTTTTTTTGCAGAACACGCGCATTGTGCCTTCAACTAAAGCTTCAGGGGCGATGATATTGACCCGGACTCCGGACGAAAACCTGCCGAAATGAAAGAGGAATGGTTCGCGGATGGAAGCGTTGACTTTGGCGAGAGATGAATGCACTGTGTTTACGGCCGCCAGAAGCGAATTGCGCTTTGACCCTGTGGCAGCGTGGGCTTCAACCCCCTGGAAGCGCAAGATGAATTCCCTCACTCCGGCGAAAAAAGGCCCTTTCCGTGAGGCTGCGCATCCTGAAGGAAGGTCTGGAAAAACATGCAGCCCGTAAACAGCATCGGGCTTGAAACGGGCGAAAGAGTCGTCCTTGATTATTGAAGCGGCTCCGCCCGGGCCTTCTTCTGCCGGCTGGAAGATAAAGAGCAGGTTGTTGTCAAACTCACTGTCTCTGGTGGAAAGGATTAATTCCATCAGAATGGCCATATGTCCGTCATGTCCGCAGGCGTGCATGAACCCCGGGTGGGTGGAGGCGTATTCCAGGCCCGTTGCTTCTGTCAGGGGCAGGCCGTCCATGTCTGCGCGGAAGGCGATGGTCCGGCACCCGCATTTTCCGGGTTTGTAAACCAGGAGTCCGGTTCCAGCGGCTTTATGCAATGCAATTCCGTTGATTTTCGAGAGGTGCTCTATGATAAAATCCTGGGTTTTGAATTCGCTGAAACCAGGTTCAGGAATCCGGTGGAGCAGACGATAATTGGAAATCAGGCGATTCTGATCCATGCCGTTATTGTACATGCGGGCTGTCCTGCTGGCAAATTGAATCATCTGCCGGATACCTGAAGCGGGATTGACTTTCCGAGCCGGTGAACTTATC
>JAQTRI010000240.1 GCA_028711905.1 Candidatus Wallbacteria bacterium
AATGCTGACCGAAATTGCGGGACAGTCTGATTGCTAAAACATGGGGATCGGATGCGGCAAGTTGGGATACGATCTCCCAGGAACCGTACGGGCAGCCGTCATCGACCATGATGATCTCGAAATCCGAGGCAAGCTGTGACAGCACAAAAGACAGCCTGCGGTGAAGCTCTTCGAGGCATTCCCTGCCGCCGTAAACAGGGATGACAATTGATTAGAGAAGGTCATTCTTCATGATAAGATTATATCAGACTCTCACTCTGCGTTTCTTGAACCGTTCCCCGCAGTCAATGCCATCGACAAACTCGATGCGGGTCGGCACTTTATGTCTGCCGAGCTTTTCGCTGCATGTGCGGCGGATGAGCGTCTTGATCTGCGCCTGATCCGCATCAGGCGCAGGCACCACTTCACAGGCCACTTCCTCTCCTGTGATGGCGTTTTTGCGGCCATAAACAATGGCTTCAGCCACACCAGGAAGCCCCAGGATCACATCCTCGACCTCGCAGGGAAGCACTTTTTCGCCTCCGACATTGATCAGCTCCTTGACCCTGCCTGTAATACGGATGAAACCGTCATCCCCAGCTACTGCCAGATCACCTGTTGGGTACCATCCATCGGGTGTGAACGGACTCTCGTGTTCCAGATAACCCAGCATGGATGATAGCGACCTGATCTGCAGTACACCGTCCACGATCCTGCATTCGCAACCACTGCCGCCTATGCGCAGCAGAAGAGAATCGCCGGCCGCGGATTCAGTCCGCAGCGTGCCTGTTTCAGTGGTGCCGAAAGTCTGGTTGAAACGCACCGTCGGAAAGGCCTGAATCAGGCGGGTAAGCAGTGAGGCGGGCATAGGTTCTGCCCCATAATTGACCTGCCTGAGGCACGACAGATCATGCCGGCCGCATGCCCCTGACAGAAGCAGCAGGTTGAGAAAAGTCGGTGAGGCGGAGAGAAAATCCAGTCTGTGCTTCTCAATCAGCCCGGCAATACTGTCAGGGCTTTTGTCTGAAGGGAACACCACCAGTCCGCCGCGCGTGAAAACGGAAAAAAGGGTGTCCAGTCCACCGATATGGTCGAACCCCATCAGAAGCACAGTCCGCAAAGCCCTGCTGCCACCACGGAATTTCATCAGCCACCCGTCCAGATCGAAGCAGGCGGCCTTGGGGATTCCCGTGGTTCCGGATGTGAAGAGCACGAGCCCGGCGTGCCCTTCATTTCTCAGACTCTTCACCAGAGCGGGAGTCCGGTTCCCTGAAAGAGGCTTAACCTCTTCCCCGCTGCTTGTAAGCAGCCATTCCCCGCCGGAACGGGATGCTTTTTCATCGAGCAGTTCCGACAAAGTTGACACGCTCGGCACAATCACACACCTGAGCTCAAGAAGAGCTAAAAATGCAGCCAGGTTTCCCAGTCCCGGTTCCCCGGCCAATATTGTCACCGCTCCAGGCCCGATACCGGATGAACTGAATTTTCTGCAGAATTCCAGTGTTTTTTCCACCAGCAGATCATAACCGAACACGCCTGCTTCAGCAGCTCCGGCTTCATTCCGTCCATAAAACATCAGCTTTTCCGTAAACCAGTGCATCAGCCGCCTACCCCGCCAAGATATACAATCTGGCCTGTGACAAACGCGCTCTTTTCACTGACAAAGAAATCCACCACATTCGTCACATCATCAATTCCCGCATAACGGTGAATAGCCTGCCGCAAAAGCAATGCCTGCATCTTTGCCTCAGGGACTCCGGCCACGAGATCAGTGGAAACCGGGCAGGGGCCGACAGCATTGACTGTGATACCAAAAGGCGCAAGTTCTTTTGATGCTATACGCGTCAGACTCTCAACAGCAGCCTTGCTGGCCGCGTACATGGCCTCCCCTTCCAGAGAAAGGGGCATAGCCACTGATGTAAAATTAACAATCCTCCCGGCTTTTTCCCTGATCATGGCCTTGGCTGATTCGCGCAGGAACAGGAAAGACCCGAAAAAGTTGGTGTCAAATATCTTACGGGCTGAAGCATAAGGAGTGAGGGTTAAATGGTTCATGGAAGCGATACCGGCGTTATTCAGGAGCACATCGATGGTCCCATGTGTTTCAAGCACCGCACGCACCATAGCTAAAACAGCTGTTTCGTCTGATACATCGAGCTGGAAATGGGTGTATGACGGGTGTGTGATTGAGCTGCCACCCCTGCTGCACCCCGCGACTTTACATCCCTGATCCAGAAAATGCTGCGCCAGTCCGCAGCCGATTCCTCTGCTTGTGCCAGTGACAAGCACGACCCTGCTCACAATTTTTCACCGGTCAATGTCAGAATGTAGTCCACCAGCGCTCCGACAGTGGCAAAAGGCGAGTGCTTCATACTCATCGAACGGTCGTCAGCCAGTGTCACGCTCCTGCCCAGATCTCTGGACACGAGCTGTTCAATCTCAGCCACTAACGCCACTATGCCGATGCTGTCCAGAAGACCTCCCGGGCCGTATAACACAGTTGCCGTTCCAGGAGAGTCAAGCCGGATATCGCTGTCAGCGCAAATGCTTTTCAAGCCCTGCAGCACTATGTTCATCACAGTTTCGCGCATCACGCCTCCCGCATTTTATGGAAACCGTAGAAAACCTGTTTGATCTGAAAACCGAGCCTGGAGTATAGATTAAAAACCCCTTTGTTGGAACCGGAAATCAAGGTGCGCACAGTGTCGCAACCCTCTTCTGCAAGAAAATGGAGCACAGATGTCCAGAAACGGGGAGAGATAAACCCGTATCCATCAGCGCTTCCGCCCAGAATCAGCTCAGCCGCGCCCTGGCGAATCTCATATGCCATGAATGATACTGCATCGCCTGCCGGGCGGTAGACCAGGAATTCCCTGCCCTGCTTTCTCATATCGCTGATCCAGGATTTATGCCGCTCAGCAGCCGGTTTTTTCCCGATCCAGGGGTCTTCCTGGAATCTACCGTAATGAAACGAGGATTCCGCGATCCTGCTGATGACTTCAAAATCCTGATCATTCGGCCTTGCAAGCTGCAGAAGGCCTCCAAAAGTCTCATCCATTTTTCTGTTGCGCAACCCGCCTAAGGAAACCCTGACCGAGTGCTCTACAAAGCGCCAGCCGTGCTCCTGCAATTCCTTTTTCAGCAAGGCTTCACCTGCATCAACGCGAAAAGCGCTCAAGCGGTACCCGCCATCAAGGCAGTGTCGTTCGAACAGGTCAAGAAGCTCCAAGCAATCGGACTGGTCGTGAAAAACGAACCCGGTGATTTCATTGGTACGGAACCCGAACACCCTGTCGTTCCAGACTGTATCGATTGACTCAATAAAGCCGCCAGAATCACATTCGATGCGCATCATACTCCCTCAGGAACCGCTCCAAGTATTCGCCGTACTGGCTGTTGCGCATGGACATGATAGAGCGTTCCAGCCCGTCCCTGTCGATAAAACCCTTGCGAAAAGCGATTTCCTCCAGACAGGCGATCATCAGTCCCTGCCGTTTTTCAATGGTTTCCACGAAATGCGCAGCCTCCAGCAGAGATGCAAAAGTTCCTGTATCCAGCCAGGCGAAACCGCGGCCCAGAACCTCCACATGCAGCTGCCCGCGCCTCATGTATTCGCGGTTGACATCAGTGATCTCCAGCTCGCCCCTGGCTGAGGGCTTGAGAGAGCGGGCCACATTCACCACTTCATGATCATAGAAGTAAAGCCCTGTGACAGCATAGTTCGATTTCGGCGCATGCGGTTTTTCCTCGATGCTCAAGGCTTTCCACTGATCGTCGATCTCCACCACACCGAAGCGCTGAGGGTCCTGCACATAGTAAGCGAAAACTGTGGCGCCGGAATTCATGGACGCAGCGCGCCCGAGGATCGGGGAGAAACCGCGGCCGTAAAAAATGTTGTCGCCCAGTATCAGAGCCACGCGGTTCCCGGCGATAAAATCAGACCCGATGAGAAACGCCTGTGCTATGCCGGATGGTTTTTCCTGAACAGCGTAACTGATTTTCAGGCCGAGCCGACTGCCGTCTTCCAGCAGTTCTTCGAACCGCGGAGTATCCGAAGGCGTGGAAATGACGAGAATCTCCCTGATGCCGGAGAGCATCAGCACAGAGAGCGGATAATAGATCATGGGTTTGTTGTACACAGGCAGCAGTTGCTTGGAAATGGCTTTAGTCACCGGGGAGAGCCGGGTACCGCTGCCGCCTGCGAGGATGATGCCTTTCATAGTCAAAATCTATCAGAAATATCTGATCGATTCAAGGTTTTCAAATACTCCTTGACTATCCGGGATTCCCGGATATCTTTTATAAAAGCTATAAAATGGGGGATACGATGCATAGAATAACGATCATCACCCTGATCCTGATCACAGCCTTCAACTGCTTAGCCGTAAGCAGCGAGCATATCCAGATCACACTCGCAGAATCCGCCATCAATCTTGTTCTGGAAAAAGCCTTAGCCGGCTCGGACCTCAAGCAGCCGCACCTGACGCTGTCCTCAGGTCGCTTCACATTTGAGGGGATCTACCCTGTTTCAGTGCTGATCTTCGACATCGCCGACATCCCGGTCAAGTTCTCAGGCACTGCCGTGGCCTCTGAGGGTGATGTTTTTCTGCATATCACCGCTTATCACCAGGATGGCGTCCTGAAAGACAAGGAACTGACCATCAAAAGAATCAGAAGCATCGCTGATGGCATCAGCAAAGCCTGCGCAAATAGTAACGAACCACGCATCAAGGCCTCTTATGTGCCTTCGCAATCTTATTGCGGCACACTCAAGCTCTCTCTGCGTGATTTTCAGGTGCTTCCCGCCATCCCCGGCCTGATGATCAGAAAAATCCAGCTGGATGAACGCTTTATCACTGTTTCCAGTTCAAAAGAAAAGCCGCTGAACAGCAACGCTGAGATCCAGGCCTACATCGGAGAAAAGGTGATCAACGCCCTTTTGCACAAGTACACAAGACCGGCGGGAAGAAACTTAGCCTCTGTGCAGAGCATAGGCATCGACTTTGGGACAGATATCACCGGGTTGTGGATCGGATGTGTGATGCAGGACGGCTCCCGCTGCCATTTGGAACTCGGTGTCAAAACCACACTTCCCAAGCCCAATTTTGTCAGCCTGCAGGTTGCGAGCCAGAAAACCGACAGTTCTCTCAGTTGCGAAAAGCTGATTTCAGAAGTGGTGCGCGTTGTCAACGCCAACATCCATACCCAGTCTAAGCAGTCAGCCGAACAGAGGATGAATTTCGCTTACGCCAGTGGCAGAATCACCTTCAAAGCCGACTTCAACGACATCATCCCGCTCTCGATCAGGCCGGACATTTTCCATCTGTCGGCAACCGATGACTCAGTCGCAGTGTTCGCGATGATCAGGTAAAGAAATCGGGAGATTCACCAGAGATAGAATCACCCCAGCTTGTCCGGCCGCCTGAGGAGCGAGAGCAGCCGGCGTTCGCAGAGCAGCAGAAGCAGCGCGATCCAGAGAGCGTAATATCCGATGGCCATGGCATGCGTGCCGGGAGTACCATTCCAGAGGTTCACCAGTCCATCGCCGTTACTGAGAAGTTCGTTAAAATGCCCCACGCCCGGAAACAGGAAGTAAAGCACTGACAGCAGCATGGCCAGGCCGCCGGCGAGCATCCCCCACACTCCTGACAGGTCCAGTGAAAGCATCTTGATTTCCTTGAAGCTGGAAAGCATCTCGCTGTCCCCGGCAAAAACGAACATCACCAGTGCCGCCCAGGGCCCGGCGTTCAGGGCCAGCAGCATGTACAGAGCCGACTGCATGATTTTTTCCAGGATCCATTGCAAAGTGTACAGGGGCATGGCCGGGCTCAATGACGCGCCCCAGGCGTATCCGGCGACAGAAACCAGCCCCAGATGGATGATGATCCAGCCGCAGAGCAGCGCGCCCACTGTGGCCACATTGGCGCACACCCAGGCCAGCGGTGAGAAAGGCCTGGTGAAAACCAGCCTGAGATTGCGGCCGATGCCGGCGCGCATCAGGA
>JAQTRI010000005.1 GCA_028711905.1 Candidatus Wallbacteria bacterium
AAATCCGGAAGAATTGTATGAAAAACCACTGTAACAGTCCAGACCGAGCTCAGTCTGGGTGTTGCTGCCGGTAAAGAAAGTATACGCAAGATCCAGTGATCGATCCGGCTCTCTGCGTTTGGATTCGTCCGCACCATACTGGCGCTCAAATTCCCAGCCCAATTCGACACTGCCATTCAATTCCGCAAGCGCAGGAATTGTCGTAAGCAGGAACATAACAAGCGTCACCGTTCTCATCGGTGCGGTTGAATCCTCCGGATCAGCGATTCTTTTACTACTTAATCTTTTCGACCTTCCGCTTCAGCACCTTAAGGAGCGTATCGGAAAGAGAGAGTTGACCAACTCTCAGGCTCTTTTTGATGCGTTCCATCGCTTCCTGCATTTCCTCAGCCTGGGCGTCACTCAATTCCATGTTCGCGATGCGTTCCCGGATAGCGGTCAGCTGGTCGAGTAAAGCGGATGGATCAGCTGTCCGGGAAGTTTTCTCACTGAGCTGCTTGCGGATACTATCAAGATTACTGACTGCGTTTTCCAATTGCGTGGCATTGCCGCCCTTAAGATTTTTCAGCATTTTCAAGCGGGATTCGAACATCTGCAGCAAAGGTCTGTTGCTGACAGATTCATCCTGCCTGTAAAGAGCCAGTTCCTCTTCATAAGCCGCTATTTCCCGTTCCAGCACCCGGTCTTTCCCGGTTCCGGACTCAGTTTCCAGCCCCTTTATAGCCTGCTGCATAAGAGCTCTAACCCGCGGCAGCGTTGAGAGCAGCCTGGCCCGGTCAGTCTCGTTCAGCAACTGTAAAGCCTCACGGTACAATCCGGAAATGTCCTCAGGCGCAGAGCGGGCCAGGAAACCCAACTGCAGGCGCAACCGGCGCACCACCATATCAATCTCTCCGCCGGCGGAGACAAGTTCTTTACGCCCCTCAGGCTTTCCAGGCATCCGGAAACGGGACAGAAAATCTTCAACAGGTCTGAATTCCCCGGCAGCGAGTTTTTTTTCAACTTCCTGGACCTGTTTCCCCTTTTCCCGGTCTTCAGAACTGCTTCCAGATGACAAGTCCCGCTTGATTTTCGCCAGTTCCTCGCTGAAGCGTTTAATTTTCCGCTCTGTTTCCCGGTAAATGTTGAAAAGCCTCTGCTTTTTTCCGTTCAGATTCTGAATTTGTTCCTGCAACTGCCCGTCTTCACCATTTTTCAACTGTTCAGCGACAGCAAACGATGCCTTGATGAACTCATCACGGAGCCGGGCGAACTCTTTGTCTCGCGTCAGGAACTGGAACCGGTTAAAAAGATTTTTTTCCTCCCTCAAATCCGAATTCACTCTGCTCAAAGGCGGCAGGATTTTATGCAAAACCCCTTCCCATTCAGACAAGAGCTTGTCCCAGCCGGCAAGAGAAGTCATGGCAGCAAGAACTTTCTTGGCTTCAATCAATTTGGAGACCGCTGAATTGAACTGGTCTGACCGCATGGAGAAATCCTTGAATTTCGGTGAATCAGGGCTCTTCGCCTTAAGCATCTGGGATTTTCTTTCCAGCAGCATCCTGCGGGATATTGCGTCTGAAATTGTCCCCTCAGCAAGAGTTTCCGCAGCCATTCCGGCCACGAGAATCATGGTCAGCATCAGGAAAATTTGTTTTCCAAACATCATTTTTCCTCCCTCAACAGCTTTTCCAGACGGTCCAGATCGTTCATCGCTTTTTTAGCGGCATTTTTCGCCATCTGGGGGGAAATTCTCTCGAAATCCTTGAACCGGCCGCTTAGAATTCCCGGACGATTTTTCAGTATCTTGTCAGGTTTTCTGCCCCTGCGCACCATAGTACCCTCTGCCACCCTCAGGAGCAGAGAACCGGCAAAGGCATCATCCTTGCTTTTTACTTCAACAACTCCGTCCATCACATTGAATTCAGTCGCGTCTTCACCCAGAATTTCAACCAGAAATTCTGTGCCCCGCACACCACAGATCGCGTTAGGAGTAGCCACCCTGAGTGAATCGTCATCCTTTTTGGCCCGGGCCCATAGCACGCCGCGCAGCATTTCAATGAAACTGATTTTTTTTCTGACATTCAGATTTTCCGGAATCAAGAATTCAGACAACGGGCTGATTCTGACAATAGCACTGTCCGCCAGAATAATAGTAGCTTTACCGTCTTCCCCTGTCTTAACAGCATCGCCAGGCATCAATTCCTGGGACTGACTGATTTCGCTCCAGTCTCCAGAACCGGCGGATTTCGCATAGACTCCGCCCTCGAAAAAATACACGCTGCTGAACAGCTCAATCTCAGGAAGAGCCTCGCCAGCCATCAGTGACGCTGTTAAAAACAGAAAAGCAATTACATGCAACAGTTTCATGTGGTTTCCTCACACTTTTCCTGATTTAGTGGAATACATTTTTTCATGATAGCACCGTGAATGCCCTTCGGGCAATATGGAGTTTGCCCTTCCAGTCCACAAGTGCTAAAATTATTCAGAGGAGATTGTATGTCATTGAATATGTCATTCGCTGTAAAAGGCAGTTTTTCTACCCTTAAAGCCAGTGGCGCGTTTTACGCTGAGTTTGACTGTATCCCTGCTGCACTGAAAAGCTTCCGCTGTGCAGTCAAAAGCGGTTTTGAACTAAGCAAAATCGACCTCAACATGCAGATCGAAGAGTTTCGCAAGCGTGTGGATGGAGCTGCGAACAGCCTCAGAGAAGATGATCCTGTGCATGGAGAAATGCTGAAATTGAACGCCAGAATAACCGGTATGCAACAAGAACGGGTGAACAGAATCGTCAACCTTTTTGAAAGCCCGGGTGACGATTATCTAAAATCCTCTCTGATCAGGGACCAGATCAGCGAAGAATTGACCATTTTTTTGAAAGACATCAAGGGGAAGGTCAATATAGCGATCGAAACAGGGCCAGGCCAGGAAAATTCCCGGGAAAATCCGGTCGAAGAAACAGAAATTGCTCCACCCCCGGAGCAGGAGAAGATCTGCCTTGAAGTCAAGCCTGAGCTTGACCCGGTCAATGGGAAGAGCAGTTCTCTGGCTAAAATCGGTTCCAAACTGATCGTTAAACTCGCTTCAGCTGAAGACTTAAGTAAATATTCCGAATTATTCGAATACTCCCGCAAGAGCGGTGATGTCAAGCAAGCCAGAATTGTTGGCCGAATTTCAGAAATCATCCCGCCAAGCCAGGAGGCTTCGGGCCGCACTATGATTGAGCTGGAATTGAGCCCAGGGATTTATTCCAGGCTGAGCATCGGCCGCGAACTGAAACTGGCTGTGCCTTCCGAAGAATCCGATGATCAGACTGAACCCCGGCAGCCTCGGGTCAATCTTCTCGGCAACAGACAGTTTATCTTCACCGGAGCTGTGTTGCTGGCTGTTCTGCTGCTGATCGGGCTGATCGCGGTATTGTTCTGATCAATGTCCTGCCATCGCGTTTTTCTTCGGCGGTCAACCAGCCCAGGAGCCTTACCTGATCCTCTGTTGGTCCCCCGGTTATACGCCGTGCCGGCTGAAAACGGTTTTCATTGAACAGCACCATCGAATCTGCTAACATATTCCCATGCCCACAACTATGGAGAAAATTGTGGAAACGCTTGAAAATTGGCGTGAAACGCTGGACTGGGCCGCTGAACAGGCAACAACCGCCTGGAGCGCTTTCAGGGAAGACACTCTGGGCATGGAACAATATGAACTGTCCCCTGCCTGGGGAGAATGCCTGCTGCGGTTCCCGGAAAAAGAGAAAGACATGTTCCTGCTGCACTGCAGGCGTGATAAAGTCTGGTTCTTCCTCATGCCTGACACTGGAATACTGCGGGAAGAAGGATTGGAAGCCTTGGAAATCCTTGCCAAAGCCTGGATTTCCTGCTACAGCCAATCATTTGATCTCTCAATCAGGGGCAGTTTCTGTAAAATGGCTGTGAAGAATTGCTGCCAGAGTGTGACAGATCAGATTCTCGGGGAAATCTCAGGTTCCTCTTCCCATTATTTCCTGTCCAGTTTCAAATTTCGCGGCGGAATGTTCGGCGTGTTTCTTCCCCTTTTGTGGGGTTGTGATGAGCACCGGATCCCTCAGGGAGAACTCGCCTCCATAATGCAGAATCAGAGATCAGGAATACTGAACCAGACCACCCTGACCGGCAAAGGATTGCTCTATCCCGGATCTTTCCGTTTCCTGGAATCAGGTGACATCAAATCCGTTCATTTTTCAAGCAGCCTGACAGTCGTTTATCATGCCCGGAAAAGCGGTGTAACCGCAATCGGAATGTACCCGGCATCAAACCTCTCCGGACTTTACCGTAATCTCTATTCAGCTGTAAACCCCGGAGTATGGCTGGGTTGCGAGCAGATAAGGCAGAGATGCCCTGAAGATGATATTGTTCTGGTCTCTGTTTTTGGGGGAGCCAATGTGCTGGTGCACCCGACTGAAAAGTTTCAGGCAGGATTTAACAATTGGCGCGCATTTGATACACTTCTTCATGAGACGCGTACCGAACTGGTCAGGAGCGAGATTGGAGGCAGCCTCTGCCGTCAGATTCATCTTGATGCCGGCAAAGGACTGATGACTCTATACGAAGGAGCATGCGAAAAGGCTATCTATGATCTCAAAGTTTAGCATGAAACTGGCAGCTTTTTCCGCTCTGGCTTTTTCCGCAACCATTTTCGGCATCGCCTGCCTGAAAAACGGCCCGGAGATCGGCCTGAAGAAAGCCGTTTTCAGCATTCTTGGTGGTGGTGTTTTCGGAGGAGGCCTCGGAGAGGTGCTGCTGATACTCTTCCCTCATCTCCAGTACACAGAAAAGGAGAGTATCCAGGATCGCACCAAAGCGGACTATATCTTTCCGGAACTGGAAAGCGACGAACAAGGGTCCGACAATAAATGAGCGTACTATGTTCGTCTTATGCTTGAGCCTGTTTTTTTTCGGGTGAAAGGGGAAACACGGTGACTTCGGATGAATTAATGCTCTGGAAGGATTTCAAAGAGAATAACTCTAAGAAAGCCAAGGAAAAACTCATAGTCAAATACGCCCCTTTTGTCAAGCTGATCGCAGGAAGGGTGGCGATGAATCTTCCGAAAAACATCGAGGAGGGTGACCTGGCCGCCTATGGCATGCTCGGGTTGATTGATGCCATCGACAAATTTTCCTTAGATAAAAATGTCAAGTTTGAAACATATGCTTCTCTAAGAATTAACGGAGCCATTCTCGACGAACTCCGCAATCTGGACTGGGCCCCCCGCTCTCTGCGCCAGAAAATGAAGATCCTGGAAAAAGTGGTCGATTCTCTCGGTATGCAGCTGGGCCGTACTCCTACTGACGAAGAAATCGCCCGCGAAATGAACATTCCTCTCGATGAACTGTATAAGCTTTACAATGAGACCAAGAAATCATTGCTTCTTTCCTTAGACGAGGTTTATCAGGATGACGAAAACAGTTCTACTCGCAGCGATTTCATCCGCGATGAAAGCCGTAACTCTCCGCAAGAACTGCTGGAAGACCAGGAACTCAGGGAAACGCTCGCTTCCGCCATCGAAAACCTGTCAGAGCGCGAACGCCTTGTTGTTACGCTGTATTATTACGAAGAACTGACTCTTAAAGAAATCGCGCAAATTCTGGGAGTAACCGATTCCAGAGTTTCACAACTGCATACCAAGGCTATTTTAAGGCTCAGGGGCAAGCTGGGCCGGGCCAAAAGGGGCGAATAAAGGTGGGAAAAGCCAAAAGTGTTATTGTCGAAGGACCCTCTATCGAGGAATGCATCAAGACTGCCTGCGACAATTTGAACTGCAGGAAAGAGGATGTCAACTTTGAAGTCCTGGCTGAAGGGAAAAAAGGTCTCTTCGGTCTGGTCAGCAAACCCTACAAAATCAGGGTCATCTGCGTTCAACAGGATTCGATGAGCGAAGAGGAGAAAATCGACAAGGTTCTGAACGATGTGCAGAACATCGATGTCAACATCAATGGTTTCTGTGAGGTCAAGCGCGACAACGATGGTATCTTTCTTGTAGTCTACCGCCCTCAAGGCGAGGGATACCGCGTTACATTAGAGCAGGCTGCCAAGCTGGTTGAAGAAAGCGGCATAGTCAACGCTGATTTCGATGCCATCTCTGAAGCGGTCAATAAGGCAGATGAGGTCCCTGTAAGAATCGCGGATTTCGACCCGGCCATCTATAAGGACGGAGAAGTCCAGATAGTTCTCAGTAAAGACCTGATGTCTGCGGAAATGATCCTGCTCCCCCCAAAGGGAGGCAATGCTGTTAATGTCGACCAGGTGATCAGTTCAGCGCGCGATAAAGGCATACAGGTTGACCTGATGATGGCAGGAATTAAAGAAGCGGTGGAAAGCAGAAATTACAATCGCCAGATTCGAATCGCAGAGGGACGAAACCCGATCAACGGGCAGGACGCCAGCATCGAGTACAAATTTGCGTCAAAAAAAGAGAAGCTCTCTCCCGCCATCCGCGAAGACGGAGGCGTTGATTTCAAAAAGCTCGACCTGATCGACAATGTGGTCAAGGGTGAGATCCTGGGAGAAAAGGTTCCCTGTACCACAGGAGAACCTGGAGTGAATATCCTTGGCGAAACTGTTCCTGCCCAGCCGGGCCGCGACATGATTCTCACTCCGGGAAAAAATGTTGCTGTTTCAGAGGACGGCACCAAGCTGATAGCTGAGATCGACGGTCAGGTCAATTTCAAGAAAAATGTCATCAATATCCTGCCTGTTTTTGTAGTTCCCGGAGATCTTGACCTCTCGGTCGGCGACATCGACTTTGTTGGAAATGTCATTGTCAAGGAAAGTATCCGGGACGGGTTTGAAGTTAAATGCAAAGGCGACCTGGAAGTCGGAAAATCCATAGGCGCTTCCAGAATTGAAGCAACAGGAGATGTGGTGGTCAAAGGCGGTATCCTGGGAAAAGACAAAGGGGTTATCCGCAGCGGAGGCAGCATTATTGCAAAGTTCATCGAAAGCTGCACCTGTGAAGCAAAGGAACAGATCACTGTTGAACGGGCGATTATGCACAGTAAAATCCGGGCGCGACGCATCCAGGTCACCAGTTCCAAAGGCGGTTTGATTGTCGGTGGAGAAATCCAGGCCGAAGACGAGGTTGAAGCCATCACCATCGGGTCAAATCTGGCTACCAAAACCTCGATCGTGATGGGAATCAGCAAGGAAATACTGGTCAGACTGAACGAACTGGAAAAATCCTGTGACGACACTGCAAAAAATCTGAATAAGATCAATCAGGCGCTGGCGATTTTTGTTCAACTCAAAGAACGCACCGGTGAGTTGAACGAAGAAAACACCGCCAAGATGACCAAAACCCTTAACCTCAAGAAACAGCTCGATTCCTCTCTCAAGGAACTGGGAGAAGAGAAAACCAAGCTGGAAGAGCAACTGGAATCTGTCAAGGGTGGCAGAGTCCGGGTTCAGAAAGTCATCTTCCCCGGAGTTACAATCACTATCGGCAAGGGTATCCTGCAGGTCAAAGATGAAATTAAATATGCCACTCTCGTATACGAAGAGGGATATGTAAAAATCAAGCCTTACGATTAGCGGTTTCGATGAAACACCGCTGCTGCTGATCCGCCCTGCCCGGCAGGAGGTATAACATGACCCCGATTGAACCGGTTGACCCCAAAATCGAAGCCCTCAAATCCATTGATGCCGGAAGGATCAAGCAGAACCAGAACACCAGCGAAAAAGGCGAACAGCACCATGCCGGTGAAATCGAAAAGCGCGACAACCAGGAGAAAACACAGGTTCATGATCCCGACAAAAGTGATCACCAGGGTGTTGACAAGGACGGAAAACGGAAAGAGGGGCATGAAAAGAAAGACGGGGAAAAAGATGATGCAGGTGAAAACCCTGAAGATGCAGCTCCCCCGGCCCATGACCCGTTCAAGGGAAAGCGTCTGGACATCAAAGGCTGAGCCTTTTTTTTTACCCTGCACCATTTCGTTCGCAATCTGCTTTTTCCTGCTGCTGATTTTCCTGAATTCAAGCGCTCATGCGGCCACTGTCCGCCGTTCTGTAACCAGTGGCTTGAGTTACTACAATCTTGAATTGAACAGACCCGATGGTCCTGTGGCTGTTCACATTCTGACTGTTGATCTGACCAGGCGTGAGCGGAGTATCCGCGTGGTTTCAGCAGGAGACAGTATCAATGACCGCAAAATTCTAACCGACCTCAGCCGCAGGCACAAGCCTCTGGCCGCGATCAACGGGAGCTATTTCGGGGATAAATCCGGTCCGCTGGGCATATTGATCATTGATGGGGAACTGGTTAGCGTTCCTATTCTGAGGAGGGCCGCTCTGGGCCTCACCTCAGGTAAAAAACTGATTTGGGGACATCCTGTTTTTCAGGGACATGTTTCCCTGGCAGGCGGATCAGCTTTTGTCCTTCTTTCAGGCATCAACCAGTTTCCTTCAGGCAAAGAGTCATGCATCATGATGTTCACTCCTGAATTCGGATTCGAAACTCCCCAGAGTGAAAATTGCAGTGAGTTCACAGTCCTTCGCAACCGCGTTGTGTCCCTTGGGTCAGGAAAATCGATCATCCCGCCAGGAGGGTTCGTCTTGTCGGCTTACAATCACACCCCGGACGAGCTTGGAAGCTTGAGCCTGCTGGACCAGGTACAGGTGATGACCGGGATCGAGCACAGATGGTCGGAAGCCGAATTTGCTGTCGGCGGCGGTCCAAGACTGATCAAAGACGGCGAGGTTTGCGTCACTTTTCGAGAAGAGAACTTCCGCAGCGATGTGTATGCGGGCAAAGCCCCCAGAACCGCTGTCGGCACTACTGACGGTACCAGGCTGGTGATCGTGGTGGTGGACGGACGGCAGCCCGGCTACAGTGAAGGCATGGAACTGGAAGAACTGGCGCGTCTCATGTTGAGCCTCGGCTGCCGCGAGGCTCTTAATCTTGACGGTGGTGGATCTTCAACTCTGGTAATCCGTAACCAGCTGATGAACAGACCGTCAGACGGAAAAGAAAGACCTGTTTCCAACGCACTGATGGTCTTCTGAAAAAGGAGGAAACATGCTGCCCAATTTCAGGCGAGTCGTCAAAATCGGCGACGACGAGTTCATTATCGCCCGCGCCCGCAAGCGAGACATTAAGGAAATTCAAGCTCTTTACGACGAGGTTTATGAGGGTAAATTCACCCTGCCTGAGATCATCCAGAGGCGAAAAATGGAAAAGATCATGTACCGCGATGACCACCTCTGGGTGGTAGCCATCGCTGAGGCAGACAAACGCATCTGCGCTTCTTACATCTTTGCTCTGGACCTTGAAAAAAAAATCGGCAAACTCTATGCAGCCGTTGTGCATCCGGATTTCCGGGGCAAAGACCTGATGGTCAATATGATCAAGACTACCAAGAAATTCCTTGAAAAATCACGGATCTATCTTGACACCGTATACGCCACCTTTCGCACGGTTTCTCTGGCTCCCCGCAAGGTTTTGAGCGATCTCGGCTTCAAGAGCCTGGGAATATTTCCCAATGTACACAGGGTGGACGAGGAAGAGACCCACGGACTGCAGGCCTGGTTCAGCGAGGAGTCCATGAAGATCCGGCGCAGCCCGCCGTTCCTGCTGCCTGAAATGGAACCGGTCTACGATGTCATTCGTGAACAGCTCGGCCTGGAAGAAGCCGTGATCTGCGAAGAACAGCGTGAGCGGGAACTCAAGTTCAACGAAATTCACCAGGGGGAAAGCGTCAAACGCCTGTTGAAAGCCTCCCGCGATAAGCATGACATGTACTTCGACTTCTTTCCCCTGCATGAACCGAGCGCATGTTTCGAGTGCACTCACGAAAAGGTTCGGGCCTTCATTTACATCGAGCCCAAAGACGGGCATTCCTGCATCACAGCCATTCAGGCGCCAAAAAAGGCTGAGCTGACCAGAATTCTCAAAGGCGTGATCATGACAGGAGCCTCGATGAGGATGGATTACATCGAACTCTTAGTCAGCGCCTACGACATACAGCAGCAGAAAGCGGCGCTGGATTCGGGCTTTCTGCCCTGCGCCTACTATCCGGCCTTTGACATGGCGGACGGAGAACGCCTGGATTACATTGTCTGCGCTTATTCCTCTCGCGATATCAACTTTTCCAATGTCAAACTGTTCGAGACTGACAGGCAGTTCATAGACGCTTACCTGAGCAACACAAAGTATCGCAACATCCTGCCCACAGTTTATTCAGAGCGAAAGAAACGGAAAGGATGATCCTTCCATGAGCAAGACAGATATTCTGATCGACAGGTACAAGCCATATGCTGCAGGATTAGAGCCTGATCAGGCATTTGCCGCAGCCATGGCCGAAGAATTCGCCTTCCACTATAGAAACAACGCCGTTTTCCGCAGAAACGCCGATTCCTTTGGAATAAAGAAAATCACCCCCTCCCTGCCATTCAAAGACTATCCCTATCTTTTCGTTGACCTGTTCAAATCCAGAAGAATGTGCAGCGTGCCGGCTAATGCCGTGAAACTGCGCCTGTCTTCGTCAGGCACTGGCGGCCGCAAGAGCTTTCATTACTTAGATTCGATCAGCCTGAACCGCATCCTGCGGATTGTGCCGCTGATCTTCGGCTCCCATGGCCTGGTATCTGACGAGAAATGCAATTACATCTGCTTCACATACGACCCGAAAGTGGCGAAAGAGGTAGGCACAGCCTTTTCCGACAAGCTGCTGACAGGCCTGACGAAACGCGCTGCAGTGTACTACACCCTGAAATTCGACCAGGCAGCCGGGGAGTTCCGATTTGACGAGGAGGAATGCGCGGAAAAATTTGAGGCCTTCCACAAGACCGGGCTGCCGCTGCGCGTTCTGGGATTTCCGGCCTATATCTGGAAAGTGCTTTCCTGCAGGAAGAAACCCTTCCGTTTCCCGGAATCGAGTGCTGTAATCACGGGCGGCGGCTGGAAACTGCATACTGGCGCTCAGGTGCCCAAAGCCGAATTCAAGCGCATGATTGCTGAAAAACTCGGCATCGATCCTGTGCGCATCATCGACACCTATGGCATGGTCGAGCACGGCATTCCGTACATCGATTGTGAATGTGATCACTTTCACATACCCGTTTATTCGAGAGTTCTCGTCCGTGATCCCCTGACCATGGAGATCGTACCCCCTGGCAGCGATGGACTCCTTCAGCTCATGTCGCCATACATGCATTCCTTCCCTGCCATCTCCCTGCTGTCCACTGACCGGGTGCAGCTGGGAGAGAAGTGCGCCTGCGGCAGGAAAACGCCCTGGTTCGAAGTGCTGGGGCGCGGAGGCGTGAAAAAGCACAAGGGCTGCGCGGTAACCGCTGCAGAGCTTCTGGCCCGCATGGAGGAAAAGAAAGATGCATGAACTCAGCCGTCTGTCCGCCTGCCGGAAAAAACTGGCGTCCCTGCCTATTGAAGAAATCATTGATATTCTCTCTCTCCTTGGAAAGCATCTGGAATCAAAGCGCGAACACAGCGCTTTACTCGCCCGGTTGCCGGAAATCACCGGATTCAGCCGTGAAATGTGTCAATCCGGGCTGGAAGTCCTGTCCGGCATACTGGACCGGGAAAGCCTTTTGTCTCGCGTCAAAGGCGAGTTTGGCCATAAAGAGTTTCTGGACGGCTTCTATCCCGAAAGTCGCACCAGCCTCCTGCAGACAGCCATACCCTTGGGAGTTATCCTGCATGTTGCTCCAGGCAATGTGTTTCTCGGGATAGCGGACAGCATTGTCATGGCCTTTCTGACCAAAAATGCCTCCCTGGTAAAGCTTTCCTCACGCGATACTTTCTTCCCGCTCTATTTCGGCCGTGCGCTTGAAAAAATCGACAAAACCGGAGCGCTTTCCTCGTGCCTCGGATTCATTGAATCCAGCCATGACAGCGAAAAACTGGCACAGTGCTGCCGTGAGGCGGACGGCATCCTTTTCTGGGGCGGGGCCGAGGCCCTGCGCTATTACAAGCAGCATGCGGGCGAGCATACCAGGCTCATAGCCAACGGTCCGAGGTTCTCTGTAGCAGTGATCGAGGAAAAAGCCATGGCTGACGGGGATTACTCAGGACTGGCCAGAGATATTTCCATGTGGGAGCAACAGGCCTGTTCCTCCCCGCAAGTGATTTACCTGTGCGGTGACGAGGAAAGGTTCTCCTCCAGGCTGACCAAAGCCATACAGGATCTTCTGAAGTCTCTTCCCCCGGGACAAATGTCTTTTGACGAGAAGGTCGAAATCAGGCGCGAGCGCGAATCCGCCAGAATCGAAGCCCAGGATCACAATCAGGTCCCATTGACAGGGGAACACCCTGATCTCACACTGATCAGACTGTATAACGATGGTTTCCGCTTCTCGCCGGGCCACCGCACGGTTTTCGTGCGCAGGATCAAATCAGCATCTGAGGTTCCGGGACTTGTTACTCCGCTTAAACCTTTTCTGCAGACCGCGGGGATCAAACTCGCCTCAGGATGCGCTGAGATGTCGGAAAGTCTTGCCGGAATCGGCGTGCTGCGCATTACCCCTCTGGGCCGTATGTGCGAAGGCGTGGCCGGTGCGCCCCACGATGGCCGCTATGTGCTGCAGGAACTCTGCCGTCTCGTGACACGCGAGCAGGGACAGGCCGACCTGCTGCAGGACATTCTCGATCACGCCAGAACGCATTCGCCACACTACAGGAAAATCATCCGCACTGACGCAGTAATCGAGCAGGTGCCTCTTCTGGATCGCGAAACAATGCAGAAAATATCTCCGCCGAAATCCACGAAGATTCTGACAGGTCCGCTCACAGACGGCTTCTATTTCTGCTCAGGCGGCACAACCGGCAGCCCCAAGTATTCCTTTTACACCAACGAGGATTTCCGTGTGTCAACCGACATTCTGGCTGACATTTACCGCACTGCCGGAATCACTGAGCAGGATCGTGTAGCCAACCTTTTTATCGCAGGCAACCTCTGGACATCTTTTCTGGTGGCCAACCGGGCTCTGCAGAATATCGGGTGCGTCAATCTGCCCATCGCAGGAAACACGCGCACTGAAGACATGGCTGACCTGCTGATCAGGTTCCAGGCCACGGCCATTGTCGGACTGCCGACAATCATAGTCGGTCTGGCCGAACAGTTCCGGGAGCGCAAACTCAAATCACCAGTGCGAAAAGTTCTTTATGGCGGGGAGCACATGAACCCTGAGGCCGTGAAGTTTCTTAAAAGGCACATGGCCGTAACCGATGTGCGTTCAGCCGGTTACGCCATTGTGGATTCCGGACCGATCGGAGTGCAGTGCACCCATCTGTCCGGTTCATTGCATCATGCCATTTCCCGTTACAACCACATCGAGTTCATCAGGGACGGTGTTCCTGTTCCTGACGGTGAAGAAGGCGAAATCGTGGTTACGAACCTTTCGCGCAGGCTGATGCCTGTAATCAGGTTCCGCACAGGAGACCTCGGCCGAAAAGTTCTGATGCAGCCATGCCCATGCGGCAGCAAGGAATTCGTCTTCGAACTCCTGGGACGGGCAGATGACTTTCTGGTCATCGGCGGCATGAATCTTCACATTGCGGACATTTCAAGGGCTGTCGGCAGAATATCCGGGCTGTCTCCCATTATTCAGCTGGTGGCGGGTTTACGCGGCGCAAGGGATCACCTGCTGATCAGGGTCGAGACCCTGGGGAAAATCGATTTCCGGAAAACTGAGAAACAGTGCCTTGATGCCATCAGGCACGAAGCAGCCAATCTGTTCTTTGCCTTATCCAAAGGGCTTGTGCAGGTGGAGTTCGAGTTCCTGAACCAGGGCCAAATCGAGCGTAATGCACGCACAGGGAAGATCAGGCTGGTGATCGACAAGCGGCGTGGTTGAAATCGGTAATTGACTCTTTGCCGATACCGGCGTTTCACCACTTATTTTACCCAGCATCCTGACGATAATTCCGTCGTGATGCTGTACATTCTCTTCACTTCATTACTGCTTTCCATATCCCTGCTGGTTTATTACTTCAAGTTTTCCTTTGATGTTGACCGCTATTTTGATGAAGGGCTGAAACTCTTCAGAAAGCGCGACATGCAGGGTGCCATGGAGAAGTTCCTGCTCATTCTGGATGTCAACCCCATCCATGTCGACACCAACCTGCATCTTGCCGCTGTTTACAGCAACCTGAACATGGTGGAAGAGGCCGAACGGATCTACGATTTTCTGCTGGAGGCCAATCACCCGCAGAACAACAGGAACAAGGTCAACATCTTTTTGAAAAAGGGGGAACTGTACTGGCACAATCGCCGATATGACAGGGCTTATCTTGAATTCCGCAAAGTGCTGGAACTGGACGCCACAGACAGCCAGGCGCATTTTTACATCGCAGTCTTCTGCGCCGGACAAGGTTGGATCAACGAGGCTTTCGATGAATTCCGCAAAGCCCTGGAGATCGATCCGGATTATAACGATGCCAGGCTCTACCTCGGTCTCTGCTTCACCACCAAAAACTGGCTGACTGAAGCGCGCAGAGAATTCCGCAAAATACTGGAAAAATGCCCGTCCCACATGATGGCGCACCTATTCCTTGGTTATCTGCTCAAAGACGATAAAGACCGCGATGCCATGCAGGAATTTCTTTACATCGTCAATAATGACAATACTGAATTACGCTTCAGGGCGACCAACCTTTATGGTATCACAGCCATGGAGCAGAACCTTCACTCTGAAGCAGTCGCTCTGTTCGAAAAGATTCTGGCTGAAAAAACCATGCCTGTTAAATGGATTAATGAAATCAAATACAATTTGGGCTGGGCCTGCATGTTTCAGGGAAACGCCAGCAAAGCCGTAGAGGTCTGGAACGAGGTCGCCAGCACTGACATCAATTTTTACAATGTTGCGGACCTGGTGCGCAGTTTCGATGAAGTGGACATGGAGGCCATGGAAGACGAATGGCGCATTTACAGCATGAATGAAACCATCCCGAATGTCGAATCGTATATCGCCCACCCGCGCAAGTTCGATATTGAAAGCCTCCAGCAGGAATTCGAAACCTGGAAGCGCTCGCATCAGGAGCTTCTGAACATCCGTTTTGCCAGAGGCCTGATCAGGACCGCGGAGAAACTGGCGCTCGTCAATGCCTCAGCATTGAAAAAAATGGGCCGCAAAATCGTAAATTTTCTCAAGCTTTACATCGAAGACGAGAAGGTCCGTGCCGCAGGCATCAACTATTACGCCACAGCAAGCACCGCCAAAAAACAGCGGGTGGTGGTGTTCTTGCGCAACTGGCAGAACATTGTCGGCGAAGGGCCAATTTTCGAGTTGGTGGATGAAATGCGCCGCAGCAACGCGGTTCTGGGGGTATTCGTCATCTGCGGTCTGTTCAGCAGGGAAGCCAAGAACCTGGCCAAAGACAATAAAATAAAGCTGATCGGGAAAAAAGCCTTAGACAGGATGCTTCTGGAACTATGAGAAAACTGCTGTTTTTCTGCTCTGTTCTGGTCACAATCTGCAGCGCCCACGCAGATGCACTGGTGAGCGGAGGCCTGTATCTCGTAATTATCGATTCCGGACTCGAAGTGCGAACTGCGGAAATCGAGATTCTGCCAGGACGCAAGTCAGCCCTCCCACTTTTAGAAACCGGGGTCAGACTCGATGGAGTGGAACTCTCAGCAGCCGAAGAACTGATCAGAAAGCTTTACAGGGAAGCTGAGATCTACCGCCGACCATCGGTTATGATCAGAACCCTCAGAGTCCCCGCTCCGTCCCCGGAGATTGAGGAGAAAAAATCCGACCCAATTCAGAATGCGATAAAACCCGCGGGAGCCGGAAAAAAATCGAAAGGCTGGTTGATCTGGTGATGAATTTGAATCTGCTTTTTTCCTATACCCGCAAACGGGGGCTTGTTCTTACCGCCATGTTTTCAGGTTTTCTCCTGATTTTTCTCTTCAGAACCAGGGTCTGCTCCGGATCCGAAAGCGTCAGCTTTTTCTGGCACATAGCCTCAAGGAACCATTTCTCAACCGTCCAGAAAGACTTCTCCACAAAAACCGATGAACGCATGCCTGCACATCTGTCGGCTGCGCGGTCTTTAAAAATTTTCCAGTCCAGACTGGCTGAAGCCGGACGGGATCACACTGAATCAGTCCCGGAGATAGCGCGCCTGGAGAATGAAATTGAAGGTCTGCAAGTGGAATCCGCATGCGTGGCCGATGATATCCGGTCAGAAATGCGGCAGAAACCCAACCAGGAGCACAGCCTGCTGAAAGCAGAGGCCTCTGAAAAAAAGAAGGAACTGGCGCGTTTACTGGTGTTTTATGGCCGCAGGCATCCTGATGTGCTGCGGTTGAGTATTGAGCACCATCTTCTCGAAGAACGATTGAGCGCTACTCCTCTCCATCTGCCGGTCGACAGAGAAACCCTTTCCGCCCTTTCAGAACGCAACAACCGTCTGTGCCTTCTCCTGGCGGAGAAAACCGCAGTCCTGGACCGCCTCAGGCAGGAAAAATCCAATCAGTCCCTGAATATGGCGTATCTGTCGGGCATGGTGACAACCCTCTCCGGCCGAAGGATTAACCGCTCCCCGGAAGTGCCGTCCAAAACAGGCACAATTTTCCTGTATCCTGGAAAACTGCTGATTCTGTTCCTGGCGGTCTGCTGCATGTCCATTTTCGCCCTTGAATGTCTGGACCCGTTTTTCTTCACAGCCAGGGTATATTTTCCCACCAGACCCGGAGAAGTGCTCTTTGTGCTCAATCACAACCTCAGTAACAGCCTGGATATACAACAAATGCTGGTGCACCCTGACCGGAAGGTTCTATTGATTGATCTATTTCCTGAAGCCGGGTTGGGGTTTCAGCTCTCAAGCGATTTTTCTTACACAGTAGACGATTATCTGTCCAATCCCGGAATGCTCAAATTATCGAAAATGACTCGCTGCGGAGAGACAAAATACTTTCCTCTGCATTTCGGGTCGCACAAGGAAAAGGTCTTGTCAGCGCTGCGCTCTCCATCGTTTTATTCACTGCTTGTGACATTGCGCGAAAAATTCCAAAACATTGTAGTACACCTTCCCGCCCGTGCGGTTAACAATGAAAGCCGCTCTATATTCGAGCTGCTGGGACGGATCAGGATTGTCAGCAGGGGGATAACGGGAAGCGAAGTACGCAGTCTGGCTCCGGCATCCGAAGTGTTGCTGGCTGTTTAATCGCCCTTACGACCGGTCCGATTGCTCGGAAAACACCACTATGCGCTGATCAGCAAGCTTTCCGGCTTCTTCCAGGCAAATCTTGCTATGTTCAATCAGGTTCCTTCGCAGAGTGCCGTCAACAGGATAGCAGACCACACCCATGCGAGCCTGCATGCGCACTCCACCCGGTTCGAGCTTGAGAACAGAGTTGTAAATGCGTTCCGTGATCTTCCGGGCTTGTGCCGGATCGGTTTCTGCAAGCACTACAATAAAATTGAAGCTGATCTCATTCTGAAAGCAGATATCCACTAAGCGTATATTTGTTTTAATGATGTCCAGAATATTTCTGAAAGCCGTGTCCTGATTAGCCTGATCGATTTCCTTCAGATTGTCGACTTCGATGAAAAGAAGCGAAAACTTGTTGTTATAACGCTCCGCGCGCTCGATCTCCCGCTCGACAAGGTGGTGGAAATACTTGAAGGTGTAGATCTGGTTGATTTCATCAACCTCGTCAAGGTTGTTCAGTGCTGTCTTGATCTTTGTGTTTTCTTCGTGAGAATTTTCCAGCGCTGATCTCATTTCCCTGACTTTAGCCCTGGTTTTCAGGTGACAAATAACAAGTGCTGCCCCCAGAAGTGCGATAATCAGATAAAGAATGCTTTCAAGCACACTAGCCTCCCGTACCCAAAGGTCGGTCACGATGATTGTAAATGAGCCCTGCAGGAATGTCAAATCCGGGACGGGCGGTATCATATGCTTTTGATTTTTTCCATCCATGCTGATAACATGGCACAAACATTTGAGGCTAACTTGCGGGGGTATCATGATTTCCACCAATGAATTCCGGAACGGCATCACCCTGGAGATCGACAACGAGCTCTGGGTTATCGTAGATTTTCAGCATGTCAAGCCGGGTAAAGGGGCTGCTTTCACCAGAACCAGGCTCAAGAATATCCGCTCCGGGCTGGTGAGTGATAAAACTTACAAATCCGGCGAAAAATTTCAGCAGGCTCACATAGAAGACAGGAAAATGCAGTATCTTTACAATGACGGAGAGGTCTATCACTTCATGGACGGCGAGTCATACGAGCAGTTTATGCTTGACTCAGCTCTGGTGGCCGATGCCAGCAAGTTTCTGCTGGAAAACATGGAAGTCCACATCAAGATGTACAATCTCGACACCCCCATAGGAGTTGAACTTCCCAACTTTGTTGAATTGGTGATTGCAGAGTGCGAACCTGCTGTCAAGGGCGATTCGGTAAACAATGTAACTAAAAAAGCCAAAATGCAGACCGGTTGCGTGGTAAATGTTCCTCTTTTCATTTCACAGGGAGAAAAAATCAGAATTGATACCAGAACCGGTGAATACATCGGCCGCGCCTGAACCGGGTTTTTTTTCCGTTGGTGAGATCACGGCCTTTCTTAAAAGCCTGCTTTCAACCACTCCCCTGCTCAGCAGGGCAGCCGTAATGGGTGAAGTCAGTGGTCTGACCAGGCATAATTCAGGACATATTTATTTCAGCCTCAAAGATGATTCCGCATTGATCCGTTGCGTGTTTTTCCGCGGGTCGCAACGCGGAGACTATCCTTTTCTCAAGGAAGGCGCCAGAGTCGCGGTCAGGGGCGAAGTGGGGATCTTTGAAAAGCGGGGTGAGTATCAGATCTATGTCAGGGATATGATCGACTATGGCCGGGGAAACATTCTTCTCCAGCTGGAACAGCTGAAAAAAGAGCTTGATTCGAAGGGCTACTTCGCCCAGGAACGCAAGAGACCCCTTCCACAGTATCCGTCCTGCGCCGGTATCGTCACAGCGAGCACAGGAGCCGCTCTGCAAGACATGCTCAAGGTTTTCCGGGAAAAGGCTTTCAATCTGTCCCTCGTTCTTTATAACGCCAGAGTGCAGGGCCAGGGTTCGGCTTTGGAGATTGCCGCAGGCATAGACGCACTTAACAGGGAAGAGGGTGTTGAACTGATCGTGGTTGCAAGGGGTGGCGGTTCAAGCGAGGACCTCTGGTGCTTCAACGAACTCCCGGTCGTGGAAGCCATATTTCGTTCTAAACTGCCGGTAGTCAGCGCAGTGGGCCATGAAGTTGATTTCACCTTAGCCGATTTCGTTGCTGATGTCAGGGCAGCCACTCCCACGCAGGCTGCTGAAATGATTTCTGCAGACCGCTCAGAGATTGAAAAATCCCTGCGTCAAACTGTCGGCCTGATGACAAGCCGCTTAAAGCACGGTGTGGAAATCAGTTCCGCCAGACTCAGCACATGCTCCCCCGGAAAAATCGCGTCCGCGTCCCTGAAAACGATCGAACGGGAGTCCCAGTGGAGCGATAACCTGAGCCTGCGCATTAAATCCGCTGTTCCCCGCAGATTAGGTGATTACCGCACCAGACTCAGCCGCTTTGCGATAAAAACAAACATTTTGCGCCGCAGCTTAGCCTCTGCCGGAGCAACTCTGGCCGAACTCAATCCGTTAAGATCGCTGAAACTCACGGCTTCAAAGCTCGAACGGGATTCCGCAAAACTTGAAGGAATAACCCGCTCTCTGGAACGCGAAACGCTGCGCCAATCAGGCCAGTGGAAGAGAAGACTGGAAAACGAACTGCAGAAACTCAACCTGCTGGGCCCGGAAAATGTGCTTAAGCGCGGTTACATTATCGCCAGCCGTAATGGCCTTGTCATTAAAGACGGCGGCAGCATAGAAAGTGGAACGCATCTGGAACTTCGTTTCCGCGACTGCAAAAGAATTGCGGAGGTTACTAATGAGCAATGACTGCAATGGCATCAAGTTTGGAGAGGGCATCAAGCGTCTCGAAGAAATCGTGGAAAAAATGGAAAAAGAGGAGTTCGAACTGGAAGAAATGCTTGAAAGATTCCAGGAAGGCATGAATCTGTATAAGATTCTGCAGAAAAAACTCCAGGATGTAGAGGTGAAAATCACTGAGGTACTGGAACAGGAAAACGCCCCCGGCCCGGTGGAAACATGAAACTGTCCAGTTATCTCAAACAGAAAAAAATGCAGGTCGACTGCTGGCTGGATGAACTACTGCCTGCCCCTGAAACAAAGCCCGAAACCATTCACAAGGCCATGCGCTATTCTGTGATGGCCGGAGGCAAGCGAATCCGGCCAATTCTGGCCATTCTTTCAGCGGAAATGTTCGGAGCAGAGGGTGAAGATGTCAAGCTGCCGGCCTGTTCTCTGGAGCTGATTCACACTTATTCATTAGTGCACGATGATCTTCCCTCTATGGACAATGATGATTTCCGGCGCGGGAAACCGACATGTCACAAAGTGTTCGGTGAAGCCATCGGGATCCTGGCAGGTGACGCTCTACTGACAGAAGCCTTTAATCTATTGCATCGATGCCCGACACCTATTCTTCCGTCACTGGTGAGAGAAATCAGCGCCGCAGCCGGATCGTGCGGCATGGTCGGAGGTCAGGTGCTGGACATGCTGTCCACCGGGCAGGAAATCGAAATCGAAGAGCTGAAAACCATGCACAGGCTTAAAACCGGTGCCCTCATCAGCACACCCCTGGTCATCGGTGCCCTGGCAGCGGGTCTGAGCGATAAAGATATTGAACTTGTGCGCCTGTTCGGTGGGCACCTGGGCCTGCTGTTCCAGATCACGGATGATCTGCTGGACGCCACCGGCGATGAGGACGAGCTCGGCAAACCGGTCGGCAGGGACGAAGAAAAAGGGAAAGCCACCTTTGTTTCAGTTCTGGGACTTACTGGAAGCCGGAAAATGGCTGAATCGGTCCTGTCCGAAGCCTTGTCTGCGCTTGCGCACCTTCCAGCAGCAGATGAGGATAAGCGCTCAGTCATGGAGCTGCTGGCTGAATACCTTTACAAGCGGAGGATCTGATGAGAATCGGTATGGGCTATGATGTCCATCCGCTGGTCGAAAACCGCGAGCTGGTGCTGGGAGGGATTCCAATCCCTCATGAAACCGGCCTTTCCGGACATTCCGATGCCGATGTTCTGATCCATGCTGTGATCGATGCCCTTCTGGGTGCGGCAGCGCTGGGAACGATCGGAGACCATTTTCCCGACACTGACGAGAAATACAAAAACATCTACAGCGTCAAGCTGCTGGAAGAAACAGGAAATCTGTTGAGAGAACATGGCGCGCGCATCGGTAACATCGACTGCATTGTGGTGACTGAAAAACCGAAGCTCCTGCCCTATCTCACAGCCATGAGGGACAAAATGGCCGGAGCGCTTCAGATCCACCCGGGCCAGGTTTCAGTCAAGGCCAAGCGCGAAGAAGGCCTAGGCTTTACCGGCAGGCGTGAAGGGATCAAGGCCTACGCCGTAGCCCTGATCGAAGATGGGAGAACCTGATGAGAATTTTACCGTCCGTGCATTCACCTGATGACCTGAAAAATCTCAGGATTGTTGAATTGCGGGAACTGGCCTGCGAGATCCGCCAGACAATCATCGAAACAGTGTCGCAGAACGGCGGTCACTTAGCTCCCAGCCTGGGATGCGTGGAACTGGCCCTTGCTCTTCACTATGTCTATTCCAGTCCTGTGGACCGCATTATCTGGGATGTCGGCCACCAGGCTTATGCCCACAAGCTGGTCACAGACAGGTTTGACCGCTTCAGCACTTTGCGCACTCACGGAGGAATCAGCGGTTTTCTCAAGCCGCTCGAATCAGAACACGATATCTTCGCAGCAGGCCACAGCTCGACTTCGGTTTCAGCAGCAACCGGAATCGCGGCAGCCCGCGATCTGCTGAAACAGGATTTTCATTCCATCGCGGTGATCGGCGATGGCTCGCTGACCGCCGGCATGGCCTTTGAAGCCATGAACCACGCCGGACATCTGAAAAAAAAGCTGACAGTCATTCTCAATGACAATGAAATGTCGATCGCTCCCAATGTCGGCGCTCTTTCGCACTATCTGCTCAAGATCCGTAACGAACCGATTTATCAACGCATCAAGGAGGATATCGAAGCCCTGATCCGCTGCCTTCCGCCAATCGGCAAATCCATGGTGCACAGGATGAACCGCGTCAAAGACCACCTGAAACACATCATTGTTCCCGGCGCATTGTTTGAAGAACTCGGTTTCCATTACTTCGGCCCGATCGATGGCCATGATCTGGTGCAGTTGATATCAGCCCTGCGCTGGGTAAAATCCGTGAAAGGTCCTGCACTGCTGCATGTGGCTACAATTAAAGGGAAAGGGTATGAAATCGCTGAAAAGAATCCGGAACTGTTCCACGGGGTCGGACCGTTTGACGCTGCTACAGGCCAGATTTCCAAGGACAGCGAGCTTTCCTGCACCTCGGTGTTCGGCCGCAGCTTAGTGGAAATCGCTGAAAAAAACCCCAAGGTCGTGGCCATTACTGCTGCCATGCCCCTTGGCACAGGGCTGGCGCAATTCCGCGAACTTTTCCCTGACCGTTATTTTGATGTCGGCATCTGCGAGCAGCACGCGGTGACCTTTGCCGCCGGACTGGCGCGGGAAGGGTTCAGGCCCGTGGTTGTGGTTTACTCGTCTTTCATGCAACGAGCGCTTGATCAAATTATCCACGACTCAGCACTGTCCAAGCTGCCGGTGATCTTCGCGCTTGACCGTGCCGGTCTGGTCGGCCAGGACGGACCCACACACCACGGCCAGTTTGATCTGAGCTTTTTGAGGCTGATTCCGGATTTAGTGCTGGCTGTACCGCGCGATGGCACAACCTTGCGCAACCTCCTCTATACAGCTGTCGAATACAAGGATTCTCCCTTTGCTCTCCGTTATCCGCGCGGCAGCATGGGAGACCCTCCTGCCCCTGGTCAACCAGTGGTGCTTCCCGTCGGCAGGGGGGAGATGCTCCGCCAGGGAGAAAATTTTGTGGTTATCGCATCCGGCCGCATGGTCGGGACCTGCCTTACAGCAATGGACTCCCTGGAAGCGGAAGGGATTCGCGGTTCTCTCATAGACCCGATCTTTCTCAAACCTCTGGACGAGGAACTGCTTGCAGGCGAAATCAAGCGCTGTGGCCGTGTCATAACTGTTGAAGAAAACACGGTGATTGGCGGACTCGGCTCAGCAGTGCTGGAGCTGATGGCTTGCAAAGGCATCTGTGTCCCGGCCCTGAACCTGGGCTTGCCTGACGCGTTTGTCGGTCAGGGTACAACCGAAGAATTGCTCGCTGATATTGGGCTGAATGTACCCGGGGTTCTCAACCGGATCAAGGATTTCACTGCGTCACTCAGATGACGGGAGGTTACAATGGATTTATCAAGCCTGTTCCGCATGGGACTGGAGCAGAATGCCACTGAACTCATTTTCAGCACTGAATCGCCGATTGTCATCAAAAAAAGCGGTGAAATCAAACCTATTACTAATGAGCCTCTGGGTGCGGACCTGCAAAAAAAGATCCTGGAAAAGATCGCCTCAGGCGAGCAACTGCATTCCTTCTGGAGCGAAAAGCGGGACATGGATCTTGCAGTCGAGATCAAAGAGGTAGGTCGTTTCAGACTTAACCTATTCCATCAGGAAAAGGGTTTTACTATGGTGTTCAGGCCTGTCCGCCAGGAAATTCCCCAGCTGTCAAGCCTGGGTTTGCCGGATTCCGTTTTTCCGGAACTGGACAAAAATGAAGGCCTGATTATTATCAACGGCGCACCTGGAAGCGGTAAAAGCACCCTCTTCGCCAGCCTGATCGAACATATCAACAACCACCGCAGATGCGTTGTCGTCTCCCTGGAAAAACCCGTGGAATACCTTTTTACCAGTCGCCAGAGCTTAGTGATCCAGCGCGAGATCGGAAAAAACGCCGAGAGCTTTACTTCAGCCCTTGATGTCATCCACCACCAGAACCCTGAAGTAATCGCCATCGATGACCTTGAAGGGGAAAATGTCTGGATGCACCTTCTTAAGCTCGGCATGACCAAGCATCAGGTGATTGTCACCATGGGCATGACCAATTCGATTCAGGCCCTTGAATTTATCCTTCATCAGTTCCCGGATTTCCAGCGCAAACAGGTTCTGAACCTGATGTCAGCCTCTCTCAAGCTGGTTATATCGCAGCAGCTGATCTACGGCAAAGAAAAGCAGCCCCTTTTCCTTCGCGAGGTTCTGGTCAACAACCAGAACATCATGAAACTGTTCCTGGAGGATAAGCTTTTCATGCTTCCCACTGCCATGAAGAGTGGAATCAAGGACGGCCAGATGACATTCGGGGAAAGCATGAAGCAATTTTTCGAAAAGGATCTGATCGACATGCCAAAGGGCGAAGAAATTTCCGAGGAAGTGGAACGGTCGTCAGCTGACTTGGCCGCACTGGAAAAACAGCTTTACGACGGCAACATCGAGGTGCGGAAAAAGGGCGAAACCGAACTGAAAAAACTGGCTGCAGACGGCAACAAAACCGCCAAGCAGATCCTGGACGATTTTTCCCGGTTCTTCATCACCAATTTTGAGAACCAGAAGCGGCACGGGGTCAAGTAAAGGCATTTTTCCGACTCAGTTCCCTGGTTCAAGTGCCTGACCGGAAACAATCACTGTTTCAAAAGTGTAGATCTCCACGCCCTGATCACGCCAATCGTCCGGCTTCAGCCCGGCCTTGATACAGGCGTTTTCCAGAAAAGCGACCCTGTCCCACTTGCTGTCTAAAGCCACTCCCGGCAACAGAAGCCCGGACGAAAGCCCCTTTGTCACCATCAGGCCGTGCCTCCCGACCTCGATTTCTTCGGTGGAAGCCAGCAGTTTCAAGGGGGTTAATATAGATATCTCGATCGATATAGCGCTCAGTTCCCCGGCCTGAACAGGAGAAAATCGCGGGTCAGCTGATGCTGCCTTGCATGTGAGTTCCACCACAGCTTCTGCTAAAGGCTTAATCCCCTTGGCATAGCCGATGCATCCCCTCAACTGCCCGTCTTTGTACAATGTGACGAAAATCCCGTTCTTCTCTGCGATTCTGCCTGACAGCCTGGCGGGATAAATCACATTTCCTTTTTTGACGAATTCCACCAAAGACCTGGCAGCGAGAGCAATCAATTCGGATCTCTCGCCTGCTGTATACCCGCCGATCAGCACTTCCGGCACAGTGAAAGCGACACTGGCATAGCCGACAACCTTAGAGCGCTCACCGGCAGTGTCCCCTGAATTGGCGTATTTGATCACTCTGGCGCTGCCGAACAATTTTTCCGCGGTTTCCAGAAGCACCAGTACCGCTGACATGCCGCAAAGTTCAAATTCCCGGCCGAGAAGCCCCTGAAGAAGCTTCTTCCTTTGAATTCCCGCTATCATTTCCAGGGTTTTTTCGTCCATCTGCTTAGCCTTGTCGTAATCATGATAATGAGACATGTCTGTTGAGGCCACGATCAGGAGATTACTGTTCTCCCGTGCCAGGTTGGCAAGACAGGAAGCCAGTTTTCCATGTTCATCAGGACCCATGCTGCCGGTCACAACCGGTACGACAGCAAATTCGCCGAGTACTTTCTGCAGAAAAGGAAGCTGTGTTTCCAGCGCATGCTCACGACCAAAGGCCTGTCTCTGAAAAGTCACGAATGGGCAATCCTTCATGATGCGCCCGGCAGTTTCTGTGTCGATTCTTGTGCGGCCTAAAGGTGACTCCCACACACCCTCGGGAAAAATTGAGCACCCGGCAAATGAAACATAATGGCTGGGGCCGATCACAACAACGGTTTTAACGGATCTTCCCATTAACAGTTTGTAGCTGCAGGCCGCAACAGGACCGGAATATGGATATCCGGCGTGGGGTGCAATAAGTCCGAATATTCTGTCGGCCTGAGGGATATCCGGTACTGATGCGCTTTCCAGCATCCCGGAAACCAGCCTGTCGAGCACAGCTTTTTCGGATGGATAAAAAGTCCCGC
>JAQTRI010000241.1 GCA_028711905.1 Candidatus Wallbacteria bacterium
GCCAAAGCCCTGGCAGACATCGAGAAAGCGCTTGAAATCAAGCCAGGCAATGAGCAATACCTTAAGAAGAAAGCGGAAATAACGGAAGCAATGAACAAGGGTGAAACTTTCTGAAACTCTAGTGGTCTGTTGCACTAAATTTTGTGACTATATCGATTGCGGATTCCTTCAACGAAAGGATTTTCACCGGATCAGTAATCATAGAATTAAGTGTTACAGGCCACTAGTGCTTGGCCACACTTAAATTTATGGTTTCAGCCGGAGTGCCGGGCATTCGGATGCAAGGCGCGGCGAGGCGGCGATGTGCAAGCCTGATAACATCTCTATAAGATGTTCTTTTCAGTGACGATCCTGGACACGCGGTCCGGGTAATCCATGAGCCTGCGCGGGCAAATCCTTCAAGTATCTTTTGCAGGGTGGTTTCCAGTTCCATACCGGAATTATAGCTGAATCCTCCGATCTTTCCAAACTTCCAGGCCGCTTTACTCGTTTTTACACTTTCATTACAATTCCCTCAATCGATCTTGACACCGTTCTCCGATAATCAGGTTAGAACCTGAAAAACGAGGAGGAATCAATGATGAAAAAAACACTGCTGCTGACCGTCGGATTGAGTCTGCTACTGCTGATCGCGCCTGCCGCGTCAGCAAGCGAGGCGCACCAGGCCATGAAATCCCTGAACCGCGCTTTAGTCAACCACTACCTGCTGCGCGACTTCGAACAGGCCCGCGTGGGTTACGACACCTTTTTCGCAGGATGGCAGGAATTTGCCGGAGACGAAAAGCTGATCGGGAACGCAGCGGAAAATTACTATGCCCTGCTGGAGGACATGGACCGCATCGGGAGCTTCACTCAGGTACTGTCCGGGTTCGGCGTTCCTGAAGAATACTACAGCCACCTGGTCAACGACCAGGACCAGAAGCAGGTGACAGTAGAGCCGTCAGAGGACGAAGATTTGGCAGAACACAACCGGTTCGTAACCATGGACATGAAGAACATAGCTGCAGGCGATGCGCTGCGGCTGGTAGCCAGGAGCACAGGCACGCGCATCGGCTATCCTGAAGAGATCAACCGCAGGAGGATCAACCTGACTGTGCGCGATGCCCGCGCCGAGGATGTGGTGAAACAGGTAGCCACCATGATCCAGGCCACTGTACATGAAGAAGACGGCGGGTACACCATCACTGTGAACAGCGCTGAACAGGGCGGCAGCAACGACAGCAACGAACCAGACGAATTCAGTGACGGTAAAGAAGGACAGGACCAAGAACCGGGTGCAAATCAGTATGTGTCACTCAGCTTCTCGAACATCGCGGCCAGCGAAGCTGTACGCATCGTAGCCCGGTCCACTGGACTGAACATCGTCTGTCCGGAAAGCCTGAGCACAAAAAAAATCTCGATCCAGGCCAAGAATCTGCCGGTCAATCAGGTGCTGGACATGATCTCCAAGCAGACCGGAACACGCATCACCAAGACCGGTAAAGGCATCGTGATGGAGGAGACCGAAGCCGGCAACATCCGCAAAATGCGCACATACACCCTCAAAGGCAGCAGCTCCGATGTCGGAGAGCTCCTGAAGGCCGCAGCGCCTGATGTCTGTAAACTGCTCAGCGTCCAAAAGAACGAGGGCAAGAATTCAGTCAGCTTCAGCGTGCTGGCCGATGACAAGGCCGACACCGCCATTGCCGAAGCAGTGGCCGCCCGCTCATCCATGGCCATTAAGGCCAGCTTCAGGATCAGCACCCTGGAAAAGGACGACAAGCGCACCATCGCAGCCCCGAAGATCATGCTGTTGGAAGGCCGCGAGGGCAAGATCGAGATCAAGAGCGAGGACAAGAACACTGACAGCTATAACTACCTGATGATCAAGTTCACGGCCAACTGCGAGCCGTCAGGCGGCGTGGACTACTTCGTTTGCCGCATGGAAACCAACCTGGAAATCAAGGATAAAAACACATCGGTTGAATCCAAGTCCGCCAACTCTTTCCGAACCAGGCGCGATTTTTCCACTTCGTTTCTTACAGAAGAGGGCAAAGAATATTTCATCGAGGTAACAGTGGAGCCGGAAAACAATTCACATCAGCAACAGGCACAGTGAGTTCGTAACTTCACTCTCGCAAAAGCGGTCCGGATCGGGCCGCTTTTTTATTTCGCTAAAAACCGCATCCGGGTTATTATTGATCTTTTGGTCCATAATGTATAATCAGTGATCCCTTTATTTCTAAGATAGATTCCAGATAATGCGCTATACATTATGGCCTGAAAGCTCAATAACAAGTGCATACTTTAATGGACCGTATTTCATTGATTGCATGCTCCAGCTATCCGCAACGAATTTGGCGGTCTGTCCAATAAATTATGCTACGGTTAATAACATCAACTGTCTTTTCAGGGAGAACCGTCCTGTAAACCGCTGCCTTCCTGCCGCTGACGGACAAAAAACGGGGAGATGACATAGAGCATGATCACTCCGAAAAGGAGCTCATATGCGTAGACCTGATCAGGGAGATTCAGGCGCATCAGTTTGGCCAGAGTAAGCAAAGATGTTATTGAAGTGCTGATCGCCAGCATCATGAAAAACTTGCGTTTCTTGACAAGACCCAGATGGGCGTATGGAATGTGCGAAATCATCAGGAGCGAAGAAAAAAGCACAATCCATGGGAAAACATGCTGTTCGTTAAGGCTTTCAGCGATCGCGCTCAGAAGAACCAGAGCTGCCCCGACCGGAGACGGCAGGCCGCAGAAAAACTCGGTGTGGCCGCTCTTGTTGAACCTGTTCAGCCTGTACCAGGTGCAGAAAAAATAAAAAGCCGCGAGAAGAAGCCCGGCCCCGCTCATCAGCAGATGCTCCCTGCTATAAAGATATCTAAGGATCAGCACAGTGGGAGCGATGCCAAAGCTGACCAGATCAGCCTGTGAATCCAGCCGGGCACCAAATTTACTGGAGATGTTCAATTTTCTCGCCAGAGGTCCATCAACAGCATCTGCGAAAATGCCGAGAATAATGCACAGGACCGCCAGTTCATAATGCGTTAAAAGCGCAAGAATCGTAGCCAGAAGCCCCATGCTGAAATTGAGCAGTGTGAAGGTATTAGGAATTACTGCTTTCCACTTGCGCACCTGGTCTTCAGGCATGTGCTGCATTCTGAAATAACCGAGAATGTATTCCCTGAAATAATCGAAGAACGAGATCAATGTGATGATAACCACAATCCAGACATAGGTGTTAAGGATCACCACAGGCCAGTTCTGCACCCAATGCATCAGAAAATGCAGCGGTTTAAGAATCAGCGGTATCGGGATAGTGTCCGGCACATATACGCGTCCCAGAAGAATACCGCACAGAGGCATGGTCAGACCGGTCTTGAGTTTCCCCCAGCTCCTGGCTTCAACGGTCTGACGCAGCTGCGCCGCCCTGATTCTGAGTGCGGAAATGGCAAATTCGCGAGCCAGAATGACGAACACCGGGAAGGAAGTGATGACCTGCATTTCGAGCAGAGGCAGAAAAGTCAGGATCAGCACCTTGTCAGCCACAGGATCCAGGATTTTCCCCGCTTCAGTAACCCGCCCGTATTTCCTGGCAAACCATCCGTCAAAAGCATCTGTCACGGCAACAACAATAAAAACAATGATTGTCACCAGTTGCATCAGAGAACTGTTAAATGGTGTGAACCAGAAAATTACCGCTGTCCCGGCGATCCGGAACAAACTCAACATATTTGCTCCGTAATCTTTAATGAATTGCCTGGCCAAATCTACCTCCATGGGTTCACGAACTGGAACTGACGCACGCAGCCCGTGCCCTGTGCTTTTTACTGATGGTAATACCCGGCAATTTACAGTAATCGATCGCCAGGTCACAGAAAGAACTGCCATCGTGACTCACCAGGGAAGCCGCTACAGGAGACAGCATGCGATCACTGAGATAGCATAATCCTCTGGCGTCCAGTGCAGCCGTTCTCGCACCAAGGTATCCCTCAGCATCAGAACAGGCCGACTCAAGTTGACAGATGTCGACAAGCCTGCCCTGATCACCGTATCCTTCGCATAAAAAACAGTCTCCCAGACCCGCGGGCAGCACAGCCATGAACCGTTTCCATCCAGCAATTTGAGCTTTCTGTTCATAAGCGCGGAATGTTGGAACCAGGCGTAGCTTAGACAGATCACCGAGGCAGAGTCCTGATAAAAGAGCAAAACCCGACCTCAGTCCGGTAAAAGATCCGGGGCCCTTGATTCCGATGAAAAGATCAAAGTTTCCTGCATTTATTCCGTATGAATCAAACAACTGTCGCAGATAAAGAGCGATCAATTCGCTCTGCCCTGTTCCCTGAAAACTGTACTCCCGTCCGGAATAAGTGAGCCAGAAGTTGAATTTTCGATCATGTGTATCAAGAGCCAGGATGTTCATACCCGGGTTCCTCTATTCTGATAATGCGGCTGTCACCCTCACCTTTATCAATGAAAATTCTGTGTGTGAATCGCGCTGACCATTCATCTGCCCATTCGATAGCAGTTATCCCTTCCGCCATCTCCACCCAGTCGAACACAGTTGGTAAATCTTCATCTCGCAGCCGGTAAAAGTCAAGGTGAAAAAGCCTGACCCCGTTTCCGTAATAACAGTGCTGAAGAGTGAATGTCGGGCTGGTAACACTGTCCGGATCTATGCCAAGCCCTTCGGAAAGGCCTTTAACAAACTGGGTTTTCCCCGCTCCAAGATCGCCGCTCAGAAGCAGAAGGTCTCCAGGTGTCAGCTCTTTCGCCAATTCCGCGGCAATAAAACGAGTTTCCTGTGCCGAAGCGCTGGAAAAGTGCCGAGCGTCAAAATTCTTTGCGTTTACTGGCTGCAAGGATTCCCAGTTCTTCCCTGTATTTTGTAACTGTGCGTCTGGCCAGAATCACGCCTTTCGCCTTCAGCAGTTCCACCAGTTTCTGATCAGACCATGGGTGTTTCCGGTTTTCCTGATCAACTAATTCCTTGAGAAGATACTTGATGCTCTCCCGGGAAGTGTCTTCGCCGGTTTCACTGGCAATGCCGGTGGTAAAGAAAAACCGCAATTCAAAGACGCCCCTTGGGGTAGCCATGAATTTGCCGTTTACAGCTCTTGATACTGTTGACTCATGTACCCCGATCTTTTCAGCAACTTCCTTAATCGTATATGGTTTTAAATACTTGATGCCCTTGAAAAAAAACTCCAGCTGGCGCTCCACGATATAATTGGCGATTTTCAAAAGCGTTTCCCTTCGCTTTTCAATGCTGGCCATAAACTCGTCAGCAGCGTGAAGTCTCTCTTTTATATAGTGCTCGGTCTCCTGCTTGATATGTCCTTTTTTCTTGACCAGGCTTTGGTAATAACGGTTTTTGCGCAACCTGGGAAGCCCTTTTTCGTTGAGTTCAACAACGAGTTCCCCATTATCGTTCAATGTAACGATCACATCAGGATCTGGGACAAAGTTCTCTCCCTCATGAGCGAATTCATCGATGGCTGGTCTGGGCGAAAACTCCTGCCTGATAATATCAGCAGCTTCCTTGACTTCGTCGATACTCACCCGGAGCTTGCGGGCGATATCCTTCAATTTGTTGCGGCCCAAGTCTTCCAGGTGATCAAGAATCAAGGCTTTAACAAGCGGATTTTCCATTCCCTTGTCTAAGTATTGCAGAAGCAGAACTTCACGCAGATCGCGAGCTGCAACTCCGGTAGGACCGAGTTCCTGCACCAGAAATAGTACATTTTCCACATCCGATAAAGAAGCATCGAGATAACGCGCGACTTCTTCCAGGGGCATTCTGAGAAATCCGTTGTGATCAAGATTGCCGATCAGGAATTCGCCGATTTTGAAATGCCGGTCTGTGTTAACCGCTGTATGCAATTGTTTCAGCAGAAATTCAGAGAGCGTCTCCTCATGTCCGGTG
>JAQTRI010000242.1 GCA_028711905.1 Candidatus Wallbacteria bacterium
AAGAAAAAGAACGGCTGTGCTGAACAGAGGATCGAACTTTTTGTGGTGTGCGGATTTCGTGTTTTCCCCTCTTTCAGCTCTGCCGGCGCGACAGAGCCAGGATGTTCAGGTGGAGAGAGAACAGGATCAGCGAAGAGTAGTAAACCAGGTCTCGTACATCGAGCACTCCCCGGCTGATGCTCTCGAAGTGCTGATTAAGACCTAAGTATCGCAGCAGGGTAATCAGCCAGGGAAGGCGCTGCGGAATCCCCATTGTGATTGCCGGTTCTCCGATGATGATCATGGTAAAAGATGCGGCCACAGAGAGAATAAAGGCGACGATCTGATTTTCTGTAAGACAGGATATGACCATACCGATGCCCAGAAAAGCCCCTCCCGCGAGGCAGGCTGCCAGATAACCCCCGATCACAGGACCCCAGTCAAGATTTCCGATCCGGGATACTGTAAAAGCCATGGGCAGGGTAAGGAGCAATGACAGCACTATGAACGAAAGCGCGGCCGCGAACTTACCGGCAACTATCTGGGAGTCTCTGACAGGCAGTGTCAAGAGCACTTCGATGGTTTCAGACTTTTTTTCCTCGGCCCAGATGCGCATGGAAACAGCCGGCACAAAAAAGAGGAACAGCCATGGAAGGGACGAGAAAAACTGGTTCATGGAGGCTGTGTTCATCAGATAGAGGTTCTTGAAGAAAGACCAGTTGACTGCTAAGAGAAAAACCACGAGATAGACATAGGCGATCGGGGAATTGAAATAGGAAATGAACTCTTTTTTGAAGATGACGAATGTTTTTTTCACTGATGACCCTCCCCAGCGGTAAGCTGGATGAAAACTTCCTCTAAGCTCAGGCCTTCCTTTTTCAATTCGGACAAGGTGTAACCATTGCTGACGGCAAAGTGGAAAATTTCTTCAGTCAGGCGCGGTTTCTTTTCTGTTTCGATTTTCAGGCGCACCAGCCCATCGTCTAAAGATGTGCATTCGATCCTGTGCGCAATGATCGCCCCAGCCAGTTTTTGTTCCAGTTCTTCTTTCGGAGCCCTGAATACAGCGCTGATCACTTCGTTCCCGCTCAGACTGCCGGCGATATCCGAAGTCTGACCCTGGGCTGCGATACGACCGTTGTTGATGATGATTACCCTCGAGCAGGTGACCTCTACCTCAGCTAAGATGTGAGTGGAGAGGATGACGGTTTTTTCGCACCCGATTTCTCTGATCAGCTGCCTGATTTCGATGATCTGTCTGGGGTCCAGGCCGCTTGTCGGTTCATCAAGGATCAGAATCTCCGGATCATGCAGCAGGACTGAGGCCAGACCGACACGCTGGCGGAATCCTTTAGAAAGCGCTGATATGCTCCGGTGAAGCATGGGTTCAAGACCGCAGACGCGCACTTTTTCTTCAATGGCGCGCTTAGACTCTTTCTTATACAGGCCGCGGATTTCAGCGATAAAAGACAGATATTCGAACACAGTCATGTCATGATAGAGAGGGCTGTTTTCAGGCAGGTAGCCGATCATGGATTTGACCTTGAGGGGGTGTTCGGCCACATCGAGTCCCCCTACCTCGGCTGAACCGGAGGTGGCTGCCAGATATCCGGTGATGATTTTCATGATCGTGGTCTTGCCTGCGCCGTTAGGTCCCAGCAAACCAACGATTTCGCCCTTGTTCACAGAAAAGCCGGCGTTGCTGACAGCCTGTACATCGCCGTAATACTTGGTGAGATTGCTGACTTTGATCAGTTCCATGGTTCGCGCTTTTTCCTCCGATAAGGATGCTGCTGGTTTTGCAAGCAATGCTGGTGCCATGTCAGGTCAGGGACCGGCGCACCTTGAATTTATTCCTGAATTGAAGGGATTTCAGAAGTTCTGGATGTATGCGCTTGGGATGTGGAAATCGGAAATTCTTTGATAAATGCGTAAAATAAATTCCAGTTCAGATCAGAAAAGTCAAAAATGAAGAATGAATTAGAAATCAATAGATTAATGAAGAAAATCGATATTATATTGTATTATTCAGCGAGAACCGGTCATTGTTATCACTTGACATGACCTGTTGCCAGGTTTAAAGTGAAACAAATTTAGCACTCGTTGCGCAAGAGTGCTGACAGATTTGAGGAAGGAGGAAGAGATGAACCTCAAACCTTTAGCAAACCGTGTGGTGATCAAGGCCATCAAGCAGGAAGAAGTGACAAAGAGCGGCATCGTGCTGCCTGATACTGCTTCCAAAGAAAGACCCCAGGAGGGCGAAATCGTGGCTGTGGGCCCGGGAAAACTTCTGGACAGCGGCAAGAGAGAACCGCTTGAAGTCAAGGCCAAAGACCGCGTGATTTTTTCCAAATACGCAGGTACTGAAATCAAGATCAATGAAGAAGACTACCTGATTCTCTCTGACAGCGACATTCTGGCTATTGTCGAGAAGAAGTAATTTCGCAACAAATTAAGATTCCAGGAGGAAACAAGCCATGCCCAAGACTCTGCTTTTTGATGCTGATGCCCGCGCCGCACTCGAACGCGGTGTCAATACCTTAGCTAATGCCGTCAAGATCACACTCGGCCCCAAAGGCTGCAATGTGGTTCTGGAAAAAAAGTTCGGCAGCCCGACCATCACCAATGATGGCGTCACCATTGCCAAGGAAATCGAGCTGGAAGACCATTTCGAAAACATGGGTGCTCAGCTGATCAAGGAAGTTGCTACCAAGACCCATGACAATGCCGGTGACGGCACCACGACAGCCACGATTCTTGCCCAGTCAATGATCCGTGAAGGACTGAAGAATGTGGCAGCCGGTTCCAACCCGATGATCATCCGCCGCGGTATCCAGAAAGCCGTGGAAGAAGCTGTCAAGGGTGTCAAGAAGCGCGCTATCGCCATCAAAGACCGCAAAAATATCGCTGAAGTGGCCACTATTTCGGCTAATGACGAACAGATCGGCAACCTGATCGCCGATGCCATGGACAAAGTCGGAAAAGACGGAGTCATCACAGTTGAAGAAGCTCAGGGCATTGATACCACACTGGATGTGGTGGAAGGCATGCAGTTCGACAAAGGCTATGTCTCGCCTTACATGGTGACTGATTCTGAGAGAATGGAAGCAGTGCTTGATGATCCATATATCCTGATCTGCGACCAGAAGATCTCCAGCATGAAAGACCTTCTGCCGATTCTGGAAAAAATCGTTCAGGCCGGCAAACCCATGCTGATTATCGCTGAAGACATTGAAGGCGAAGCCTTAGCTACATTAGTGGTTAACAGGCTGCGCGGAACACTGACCTGTGTTGCGGTCAAAGCCCCGGGATTTGGCGACAGACGCAAAGCCATGCTTGACGACATCGCCACTCTGACCAATGGACGCAGGATCTCCGAGGAATTCGGACTGAAGCTGGAAAAAGCCACCATGGACATGCTCGGTCGCGCCAAGCGCATCACTGTGGACAAAGAAAAAACCACTATTGTTCAGGGCGCTGGGGATGCCAAGGAAGTGCAGAAGAGAATCCAGCAGATCCGCGCAGAGATCGAGAACACCACCTCTGACTATGACAAGGAAAAGCTTCAGGAAAGACTGGCCAAGCTGGCCGGCGGCGTTGCTGTGATCAAGGTCGGAGCAGCCACTGAAACTGAAATGAAAGAAAAGAAAATGCGCATTGAGGACGCCCTGTCCGCAACACGCGCTGCAGTCGAGGAAGGTATTGTGGCCGGAGGCGGCACTGTTCTGGTGAACCTGATTCACGACCTGAAAAACCTCAAGGGCGACAACAATGAAGAAGAGACCGGCATCAACATCGTGCGCCGCGCTCTCGAAGAACCGATGCGCCAGATCGTCAAAAACGCCGGTTTCGAACCTTCAGTCGTGATCGAGAAGGTCATGGAAAACAAAAAAGAAGGCACAGGCTTCAATGCCCTGACAGGCCAGTATGTCGATATGGTCAAGGAAGGCATTGTGGACCCGGCCAAGGTGACAAGGTCGACCATTCAGAACGCAGCTTCCATAGCCGGTATGCTGCTGACCACTGAAGTTCTGATCGCCGATAAACCGGAAGATAAGAAAAATGCCATGCCAGCCGGAGCTCCCGGCATGGGCGGCATGCACGACATGTATTGATTTCGTGAAACTGAGGGGGCGGCGGTACACTCGCCGCCCTTCTTTTTTTGGTGTGAACAGTAACAGGTAATGGGTAATCGGTAATTTGTAAAAGGCTTAAAAACTAATGCTGAATGTTGAATGTTTAATGTTGAATGGGAAAAAAGAATTCATGATCTTCATTCACCATTCAAAATTCATCATTCAATATTCTGGTGTCAAATGAATGACCTTACCGAGCGCCAGAAGCGCATCCTGAAACAAGTCATAGACGGATACATCTCGTCTCCTGATCCTGTCGCATCGCGCACAGTCTGCAAGGACGGGCACCTGCAATTCTCCGCAGCCACTGTGCGGAACGAAATGATGGAGCTCGAAGAAAAGGGCTATCTTTCGCAGCCCCATACCTCTGCCGGACGCGTGCCAACCGACCAGGCCTACAGGTTCTACATCGATTACCTGATGGAACTCGAACGCTTATCCGGTGAAGAAGAAAAAAGGGTAGCTGAAATCCGCAGAGAATATGAACAGAAACGCCAGAAAATCAAGGAAGTGCTGAAAAACTCATCGCAGCTGCTGGCGGACATTACCAATCTTCCGGGTATTTCTCTCACTCCGATATACGCTCAGACGCACTTTCACAAGCTGAACATGGTGTCCCTCGGAGAGGGGAGAGTGCTGATTCTGCTTCTAACCAGAGAGGGCATTGTCAGAAATCTTTTGATCCAAAACGACCGTGAGATATCTCAGGAACGCTTGGATGATCTGGCTGTGCTGTTCAACAAAAAGCGAGAAGGCTTCAAACTTGAAGAACTGAAGAGCGAGATGGAGCGGTTTCTTGAAGAAGACCGGGAATGTCGGCAGATGATGACCACCTTGATCGATGCTCTCAACAAGAACATTGAAAGCATGACGCACGGCCAGGACATTATGGTTGAAGGAGCCTCCCGCATTCTCGGGCTTCCCGAGTTCAGGGATTCGGGAAAATTGAAGATGCTCCTGGAACTGATAGAAAACAAAGAAGAGCTGATTGAGCTTCTTAACAGATGCATTTCCAGCGAAGGCGTTAAAGTACTGATCGGCAGTGAAATGGATATAGAAAGAATGCGCGATTTTTCACTGGTGTTTGCGCCATACCAGATCGCCCACCGCCGCTGCGGCAGCATCGGCATTCTCGGCCCGACAAGGGTCAATTACTCCAAAGTGATATCCGCAGTGTCTGAAATCTCCAGGAAGCTGACTGAGATCCTGGAAAGCCTGTAGAGGCCGACAAATCCATCAATGGCTTACCTCTTCCCAGACCTTGAGTAATAAATCCGGGCCTTTTCCATGTTGCCGAGCATTTCATACGCCCGGCCTGCCTGATAATTAGCCAGAGTGTTGTCCGGGTCGGACTCAAGTGCTGATCTCAGGTATGACAAGGCCCTGTCAGGTTCGTTGCGTGTCAGGTGCAGGATGCTGAGTGAAACTCTCGCGTCTATGCTTTGCATCCCTGTTCGGGAGAGAGAAAGGAATGTTTCGAAACGCGCGATAGCCTGGTCCACTTTTCCCAGCCTGGCTAAAACACTGCCGGTGTTGAAATTGACTGATGGACGCCAGGGTTCGAACACGGATGCGCGTTCAAGGCAGGCCAGGGCTTCAGGCAGCATTTTTTTGCGGGCGTAAGCGTCTGACAGCTGTACCATGGCCGGCACATGATAGGGCCGCAGCTTCAGGGATTGATGGTAAAGTGCGATTGCCTGATCCAGGTTTCCAGACTCCTGCGCGGACTGGCCTGAGATCAGGTAATGGCTGGACAGCAGATGGACTGTGTTGAACAGTAGCAGAAG